>JBAWEN010000155.1:0-14366 GCA_049591215.1 Methylocystis sp.
TACCGATCACGCAACGCTTCGACGCTCAAATGCGCGGCTATCATCGTCATAGTTCGCCCCTTCGCGATTCATGGCGACGAACCTTAACTGCTTCGATTCCGGAAAGGAATCCCGCTGCCGCGAGTCAGTCAGCCGGAAATCGTATCAATAATGCGATCGAAGCAACCGGCAAGTCGCGAGCATTCCTTGCGCCAGGCGTGTATTTTCACATCGGTGACGGACGACACATCCCGACCGTGATTTAGGGCCTGCGCCGACCTGCTACTTGGCCTGATGGAACCAGCCGGATGCGCGCTTGCTGACGATCAATGCGCATCCTCCGTTGTCCTGGAGATGCAAAGGCGCGGGCTTGCGGTCTCCTTGCTGCATTTGCTCCATAAGGCGCTTCTGCGGTGACCAAATTACAAGCCAATCTCCTAGTGGATGGTTATGCGGTTCAGGGTGTGAAGTCATACGATCACTTAATGGCCCACTTTGGTGGTAAATCCGGAATGGGTTTCAAGGATGCCAGGGGTATGAATGTGCCACTGTCAGAATTCAGCGGTTGGTTCCGAGGGAAAACTATCACAGAGGTAAGTGTAGATGGTTAATCATTTTCTTTTCGCGGACGGCAGGAGACGTTTCATCTCGCCTAGGAAAAGGAACCCATTTTTTCCCGAAGGAAGAGTCCAATAAAATAATCCGACCATGGCTCCCAGGGTTGTTTTGTTCTCAATACAGCAGCGTTGTTTCGAGGAACTGATAGATATCGAGCCCGGCGCGCCATCTGGCGTTTTTGATGTTTTCGCGCGGCCCGGCGCGAAGCAGATTGTATGCGAAGGAGCGCAAGCGCGCGGCAATGTCGGGGTTCTTGCGGATGCGCGACGCGTCCTCGGCGAAGGTTGCGTCGCGCACGTAATGGCTGGCATTCTCGACGCGCCAGTGCCTGCGGATCCACGCGTTCCACTGCTCTGACGAAAATCCCGACGCCGAGGAGACCCAGAAGACCGTCTTGCAACCGCGCGTCCAAAGTCTGGTCGCGGGATTGCGCCGAAGGATCGTGCGCTCCAGGCGCGGCACGGTTTTGATGAGCTTCTCCCATGGCGTGCGCGAAAACCACGCCTTGGCGTCAAAGGCTTTCAGCTCTCGCGTCTCGAAGCAATTGCGGCCTTTGGTCTCGCTCCTCGCGCAGTCGCGCGGCTTGCGTCCCGCCGATCCGAGCGCGAGCTTTCGGCGCAGGCCCGGCTGGTTGTTCTTCACTTGCGTGAGCAGATGATTGCCGGACGCGATGACGCGCTCAAAAGTTTCTTTGACAGTGCTCGGCGTCGAGCGTGAACAGGCAGTCCGTCACTCCAAGTGCCTCGATCAGCTCCGGCGCGGCCGGAATCTCGTTGCTCTCCTCCGCGACCATCAGATGCGCGAGCACGATCTGGTCGGCGTGCCGCAACGCCTGACGCCCCATCATCGCAACTCCAAGGCGCGAGAACACGATGCCGGGGTCGTCCATGTTGGCGTAGAGATTGTTTTCAGAATGACCTTAAGTTTGTGTCATATGTAAACGCGGACGTGATTAGCGAAAAATTCTACAGCAAAGTGGTTGTTGTTTCTTAGTGTCAATATCAGCATGGGTTGACGAGGCGCCCCGTTAAAAAGGGTAATTTCCCTCTTTTCTTCTATCAATGGAATTATATTGAAAACCTTTGGGTTTGGTTCTATCGACACGTCAAAATATGCAGTTGGCACCGCGTTGGATCCCCACCAGAAAGTAAATTCTTGGGTCGTCAGAGCAGGAATTGTATAAATACCCGATTTAGTCTCGACATTAGCCATGACCATTCTCCTCTAAACAAGACCGCCCACGTGGACACGTCTCACAACCCAAATGATGGGGGCTGGGAATTGCTCGCAAGCCCGAAGGCCATGGGCTCACCATCGGACAGCGCGCCCCATTTGGCAAAATGTTCGATCGCTTTTACGTAGCGCCGCAAATAGCGAGGGTAAAGCAGGCCGCGTTAAAATGCGACCGACGCGTCTCTCAAAAGCGTGCGATTTTAGGCCGATGCGCGTCGCGCCCAAGATCGCGGAACCACTCTTAAGCTCGGGCGTTATGGATGTTGGGTCCGGGCGGCGGTCGTCGCGGCGGATTCAACTGAAGGGATGAATGAATTCTTCAACGCGCGGTGATCATTTATTGAATTCGTTGCTCTCGAATATCAGCGTGGTCAGCCGGCGGCGCTTTCTGCTTTCCAGCACGGCCGCTGGGGCCGGGGGCGCCTATCTCGCAATGAACCAGGCGCTCGCTCGCGTGCCGAGGAGCGGCGGTAAAACCGTGCATGTTACCGATCAGGATCGAGACCATATGCGCCAGGCGATACAACTGATGCGTCAGGCGGGCGTGGTCGATAAAACTGGCGGGCCTTCGGCGCTGTCCTTGTTCGTGACGGCAAGGTTCTTGCCGCGAGCGGAAACAGCGTGATGCGGGACAACGATCCCTCTGCTCACGCCGAGATTAACGCGATCCGAATTGCGTGTCGCGCGGTCGGCAGCTCTAACATACCGGGAGCGGTTTTATATTCGAGCTGCGAACCATGCCCGATGTGCTACTCTACCGCCTACTGGGCGGGGGTTAGCAAGATTTACTATGCGGCTTCTTGGTCCAACTATGTCGACTTGTTCGATGACGCTAATATTGGCCATGACCTGGCGAAGCCTTATCCACGAAGGACCGTGGCTCTACGGCAAATCAAGCGGGATGAAGCGCAAAAGGTCTGGCAGGATTTCAGAAAGATACCCAACAGGGTTCGCTACTGACCTCTCGACACCAGCACCATTCTGGTGAATCGCACCTTTCGACGCGTGTCGCCATAGCGACTAGAGCGCTTTCCGCTCGAACGGAATCGTTCGAACGATAAGAAATCGCTCAAAATGACCCTGATCGACACGATGCACAGCAAATTCCCGGACGAGTGATGATCTGTTCGACGCCGGCGCTTGCGCCCTCCCCCCTCCTCGGATCAACATGCGGGCGCTCGGCGCCGTCCTCCCTTGCCGATCAAGCGACGCAGACGCCGGGAACCGCGACCTTCTGGAAAAGATGCGGGGAGGCGACGGCGGAGGACGGGTAAGCCGAGATTCTCGCCTGGAAATCCGGATGCGTGAACGCCGCTTTGAAAGCGGCGGTCGAGTCCCAGACGGCGTAGTTCAGGTAGGTCGGGCTATCGCCGAGCGCGCGGTGTAGCTGAGTCGAGATAAAGCCCGGCTGACGCTTCATGAACGCCGCGTCGTCTTGCCAAACTTCGAGGAAGTTCGGTTCGTCCGCCTTATCAAGCGTGAAGACGTTCACGAGAACAACCGGTCCGGTTTCAATCCCAAGCTGACGCTCAATCGGGAAGTTCGGGTCGAGGGGGCGCAGCAGCGACATGATGTGCTCCATTCGGTTTGAATTGATGATGCCGTTATGACACTATGATGGTATATTGTAATTGACACCACAATGTCAATACCACCCATGGTGTAAAATGGCCCAGCTCAAACGAACGTCCGGCGGCGACGCGGTGACCCTCTTCGTCGTCGACCTGTTCCGGCTGAACAACCAACTTTTGTCGGCGGGGGATCGGCTGGTCGCGCCGCTCGGATTGACGAGCGCGCGCTGGCAAATTCTCGGCGCGATTGTCGCCGCCGATTATCCGCAGCCAGTCGCCTGGCTCGCGCGAAACCTCGGCGCGCATCGGCAAAACGTGCAGCGGATCACCAATGATCTCGCCAGGGAAGGGTTGGTCGCGTTTGAAACCAACCCGCATCATCGCAAGGCGCAGCTCGTCGTCCTGACGAAAAAGGGCAGCCAAACCTTCGACGCGGCGATGCGCATGCAAGCGCCCTGGAGCGATAGCCTCTCGGAGGGCGTGCCGGTCAAGGACATAGAAGCAGCTCACCAGGTCATCTTGGCGTTGCGCCAGAATTTGAGCGGCAAGGATGACGCGGACGCCGAATAGACGCCAACGACGGGGCCGCTCCGGTGGAGGAATGAAGGCTGTATCACCCCTCCCGCTCTTGACAAAAGTCATGATGCGATGCAATATAAATTGCTGCACTGCACTATCGCAGCCCATCCGGTCGGACGCCGGATCGCGCATCCAGCGCAACTCGATGGAGCGGCCTTGAAGGCCTGTTCCGCGTCCGCCGGCATGACGAAGATGAAAGGACTCAACATGAAATCGGCATCGACTTTCGTCGCGGCCACGCTCGCGGGAGCGCTGTGCCTCTGGGCGACAACGAACGCGCCGGCCGCCGACTGGCAGGCCCTGACGATGAAGCCGCGCATGGCGGCCAGCCTCGACGCCGGCGCGAAGCATGTCGTGAGCTACTTTCTCAGCGCCGACGGCGTTTGCAAGCTCACGGTGATGATCACCGACACGGTGGGCGACGACTCCGGAGCCCCGGCCGCGCAGTTGCAACTGTCGGTCGACCCTGGACGGACCGCGCGCTTCGCCACCGGCGACGGCAACGCCCTGCGCTTCGTGTGCCTTGGACGCGCCGAGACAATGAGCGCCACCGCCCTCGGCCGCGTCGCCATGCGGCCCGGCGAGAACTGACGGCTCGCGTCGCTCTAATTGACGAGAAGCGGGCGTGACGGCCAGAGTTGGCCGGCGAGCGTCGTTCCGGTTTGGATAGAACCGGAACGGCCTCGCGCTGGGAGCGAAGCGATCGAGGCCACATCGGTTTACATGAATTTTATGTCGACAGTCCTTCTTCCATATCGATATCTTACGCCATTTCGAGCTACATCCAGACTGCGGTCCACACCCCGGATCGCGTCACCGCAGGCGTGAAAATGTCCATTCCCTCAACTATCGGCGGGCTCCCGGCGCAAGGGCGCGGCGCGGTGTTCGACCGAACCGTTGGCTTTATGGCGCGCGAACGCCGCCGGCGGACACGGAGCGCGGGGATGATCGATCTCATTCGCGAAATCATCGACGCCAAGGGCCTTTTGCCAGTGTCCGCGCGCACGCTTGCCCCAAACGCCAACCTCTATGACGCCGGGTTCTCCCCTTTCGCCGCGATACAATTGACGCTCGCGCTGGAGGAGGCGTGCGGCGTCGAATTCCCCAGGCGAATGCTGCGCCGACAGAGCTTTTCGTCGCTCGATTCGATCGCCGCCTGCCTGCCAGCGGGCGAAGAGCGGAAGGTCCGGCCGTGAGGTTCAAGATCGGCATCGAGGTGGGCGTTGTTTTCGTGGCCGCGCTCAGCGGGTCCGCCGCCGGATTCGCGCAGACCGCGCCAAGCGACGGCGCCGGTTCGCCAGATAAGTCGAGCTACGGTCTTTTCAATCCGACCCCCGAGGACCAGTTGCGCGACCTGTGCACCGACCGGCCTCCCAAAGCCAATCTGCCCTGCACCGTCGACCCCGGGCATTTCCAATATGAGTCCGACGTCTTCAACTGGACCCGCTCGGTCTCCGGCGGCGCGACGACCGACACCTTTCTCTACACCAATCCGACGCTTAAGCTCGGCCTGACGAACACGATCGATCTCGAAGCGAATATGGCGCCCTTCGAGCGCGTCGTGACCAAGAGCGCTTCGGGCCAACAAGTTTTTGACGGCGTTGGCGATCTTTATGTTCGCGGCAAGGTCAATCTGGCGGGGCCGGATGGCGGCGATTTCCAATTGGCTGTCATCCCCTACGTCAAGGCGCCGACGGGTGCGCCAGGCGTCAGCAACAGGGCGGTGGAAGGCGGACTCATCGCGCCGGTTTCCTTCGCGCTGCCGCAAGGTTTCACGCTGTTGTTCGATCCGGAGTTCGACATGCTGCGTAACGCCAATGATTTCGGACATCACGCCAATATTCAGTTCCTCGGCAATCTCAGCCATGCGCTGATGGAGAATGTGACGGGATATGTCGAACTCTGGGGCCAGGAGAACAGCGATCCGATAAAACCAAACAAACAGGCTTCGCTCGACCTCTCGCTCGCGTGGCTCGCCTGGAAAAAATCGCCCAGTCTGCAATTCGATCTTGGAGCGAACATCGGCTTGACCGCGGCGACGCCAAGGCTGCAACTCTATTTGGGCGTTTCGCAAAAGTTTTGAAATGGCCGAACCGGCCCGAAGGGTCTTCCCTTGCAATTCATCACAACGCGACCAGCGCCATTCTCACGAGTTCCGCCAAGCTGGTCGCTTGGGTCTTTTTCATCATATTGGCGCGGTGAACCTCGATGGTTCTGATGCTGATGCCAAGTTCGTGCGCGATGGTTTTGTTTGCTCGCCCGTTGAGCAAACCCGCTAGCACTTCCTTTTCCCTCTTGCTCAAGGTCGCGAATCTCTCTTTGATCATTTGAGTTTCCGCGTCATGCGCTGCTTTGCTTTCTCCCCGAGTCAACGCCACGCGAATGGAGGCGAGCAGGGCGTCGCCGTCGAACGGCTTCTCAAAGAAATTCTTCGCTCCCTGTTTCATCGCGGCGACCGCCAGCGGAACATCGCCATGCGCGGTGATGACGATGACCGGCATGGAGACGTGGCGCGCTCTCATTTTCGCCAACAAATCGAGGCCGCCGATTCCCGGCATGCGCACGTCCGTCACCAGGCAACCGCAGTCGTCTTGTTCGATCATCTCGAGGAACTCTCGCGCGGATTCGTGCGCGCGAACCGCATAGCCCGCCGCCGTCAACAACGACCTCAACGCGGCGAGAACCGCTTGATCATCGTCAACAATACAAACAGTTGAATTATCAGGCATTTTTTGGCCTGCGGCGCGCTAAGTCCATGTGCAAATCTAGATAGGGCGCGGTCAAAAAATGGCATCGCGCCGCGCAAATAAATCCGAACGCCAATGAGTTCTGACGCGGTGATGTTCCACGCTTAAGCTTTCGAAGCTAAATATTTTGAAACAATTACTTACCCAAACATCGCAAAGTTGAGCCCGCGTTGGCATAAGACTCGAGTTTACACAGCCTGGCCAAAAAGCCCCCTACCCCATGTCGCCGCCGCCGAGCGCGCGGCGGGCCAGGGCGATCTTCTCGGGTTTCACCTGCTGCTCGCTGGCGAAGGACAGCAATAATTGCTCGTCGCCGGCGAGGTGGTCCAGCACGGCGAGCAGAAAGCTCGGGCGCGACGCCAGCCCTGGGAGCGCGGACGGGTCGACTCCGGTCAGTTGCAAAAATCGTTCGACTCGATCATCCTCATCGAGCAGAAAGGTCAGGGCGCCCAGACCCAGCGCCTCCGCCTCGTCGCGGCCCATGCCCCCCGCGCGCTTGGGCGCGGGCCTTTGCGGCGGCCCCTTGGTTATTCTCATTTCATCAATCTTCCTGGGCTAGAAGTTGTACCCGTCGTTGAATGGGCGTCGAAACCGGTCCGCCGCGCGAAAACGAGGGGCCTACGTCTTTACGAGTAGAGAAAAGAGTCCCCGCCATGGCCAAAACCGTCCTCATTGTAGAGGATAACGAGCTGAACATGAAGCTCTTCAACGATTTGTTGGAGCGGAGCGGCCATGCGACCCTGCGCACGAAAAGCGGAGTGGAGGCGATCGCGCTCGCGCGCGAGCATCATCCCGACCTGATCCTGATGGATATCCAACTGCCCGAGGTTTCCGGCCTCGAAGTGACGCGCTGGATCAAGGACGACGACGAACTGAAGGCGATTCCCGTGATCGCCGTGACGGCCTTCGCGATGAAGGGCGACGAAGAAAAAATCCGGCAAGGCGGATGCGAGGCCTATCTCTCGAAGCCGATTTCGGTCGCGAAGTTTCTCGAAACGGTAAACGCTTTCCTGGTGGATAAGTAGGAGGATCGAAACGCATGACCGCGCGGGTGCTGATAGTCGACGATTTGCTTCCCAACATCAAATTGTTGGAAGCGCGCCTGACCGCCGAGTATTTCGACGTGATCTCCGCCACCAATGGCTTCGAGGCGCTCGAACTATGTCGGGATGGGCGCTGCGACATCGTGCTGCTCGACGTCATGATGCCGGGTATGGACGGATTCGAAGTCTGCCGACGCCTCAAGGCCGACCCCGCGACGCTGCATCTGCCCGTCGTGATGGTGACGGCGCTCGACCAGCCGGCCGACCGCGTGCGCGGCCTCGACGTCGGCGCCGACGACTTCCTGACCAAGCCGGTCGACGAAATCGCGCTGCTCGCCCGCGTGCGCTCGCTGTCGCGGCTGAAGGTGATGCTCGACGAATTGCGGGCCCGCGTCGCGACGTCGGCCAATCTCGGCTTGAAGGACGCCGCCGACCTCATTCGCGCCGACGCCGGCGACAATGGCCGCATTCTGCTGGTCGAGGACCGCGCGAGCTCCGCGGAGCGGATCGTCGCGGCGCTGCGCGGCCAGCACGCGGTCGAAGTCGAAACCGTTCCGCAGGAGGCGCTGTTCCGCGCCGCCGAAGGCAATTTCGACCTCGTGGTGGTCGCGCTCACCCTCGCCAATTTCGACGCGCTGCGGCTGTGCAGCCAGTTGCGCTCGCTGGAGCGCACGCGGGCGCTGCCGATTCTGCTCATCGCCGACCCCGAGGAGCGTCCACGCATTTTGCGCGGCCTCGATCTCGGCGTGAACGACTATATTCTGCGCCCGATCGACCGCAACGAACTGGTGGCGCGCGTGCGCACGCAGTTGCGGCGCAAGCGCTACGCCGACACGCTGCGCGAGAATGTGCTGGCCGCGTTCGAACTCGCCGTCGTCGACGCGCTGACTGGGCTGAACAACCGCCGCTTCCTCGAGACGCATCTCTCCAGCGCGCTCGATCACGCCGCCCATATGGGGCGCCCGCTGTCGCTGATGATCCTCGACGTGGACCACTTCAAGGCGGTCAACGACACCTATGGCCACGACGCCGGCGACGAAGTGCTGAAGGGCCTCGCGCGGCGCATCCGCCGGGTCGTGCGCGGCGCCGATCTCGTGTGCCGGCTCGGCGGCGAAGAGTTCGTCATCGTGATGCCGGACACGCCTCTGCTGATCGCCGCCAAGATCGCCGAGCGCGTGCGCGCCGCCGTGCAGTCGGAGATGTTCCAGATCGACGCGAGCGGGCGGGCCATTCCCGTCACCACCTCGATCGGCATCGCCGAACGCGCCGACGACGCCAATCCCGACGCGCTGCTGCGCCGCGCCGACAAGGCGCTCTACGACTCGAAGACCGCCGGCCGCAACCGCGTCACCGCGGCGGCGGCGTAGCGTCTTTCCGGTTTTATTTGAGCCGGAAAGACTGGTCCCGATACTCGTGACGAGCTCTCATTCCTGGCTCTGTTCGGAATTGTCCCCTTGCGAGCTTAGAGCCGCGCGCGGATCGTCGTGCAGGACGACGCTGAGCAAGGAGCTGTGGACAGTAAGGTGTCCATTATAGTCGATGAAGCCCAACCGTCGAAATTTATTCAAGAAGAAACTGACGCGGGATCGCGTCGCGCCAATCATGTCGGCAAGCGTTTCCTGATTGATATCCGCCAATATCGGCTGCGGCTTACCTTCTTTGCCGAAATTCGCGAGAAGCAGAAGAAGGCGCGCGAGCCGTTTCTCGCTTGAGTTGAAGAGCTGGTCGATGAGATCCGCTTCCATGCGGATGTTGCGCGCCAGCAAATACTTCATGAACATCGCGGCGAAGTCGGGCTGGTCGTGCAAGAGGCGGACGACCGTCGCCTTCTCCAGACGCGATAACACGCAGTCGGTGATCGCGGTCTTTGTCGCGATGCGCAGCGGCTGTCCGGCCAGGCATCCCTCGCCGAAGAAATTGCCTTCGCCAAGAATGGCCACCACCGCCTCCTTGCCTTGCCTGGAGAGCGTCGTGACTTTGACTTTGCCTTTCTGGATATAGAAGAGCGCATCGGCGGGGTCGCCCTGAGAGAAAATGACCTGGCCCTTGTTCCACTTGGTGATGCTTACGCCCGCGCCGGCCGCGGCGAGAAACGCATTGGGATCGAAGACGGGTTTGGGGTCGTTCGACATCAGATACGCCAGGCTGGTGTTGCTCGACTGGTTACGGCGCCGTTTGCGGTCTCACATATTTTAACCACTCGTGAGCTATTTTGCACAGACTCCGTACGTAAGGTTTCTTAATTTGCGATTCGCGCAAGAGACGCCCCTCCCCCGCGGCCTGAAGTGGAACTCAGGAGACCCCCGCTTCGTCCCAAGCGTCTCCGCGCGACGCGACGCCTGGTTCTAACTTCCTCCCCTCGCGGACCAGGCGTCGCGATAAAGCTCAGTTCAGGGCGACGGACATGCAAATTTCTCTGGATCAGGCCATCGAAATTCACGCGAGAGTGCTGAAATATTGGCATCGCGATAGCGCTCCGCAAGAGGCGCGCGCAAGGGCGCTTGACTGCGCGACGGTGGGGGATTTCGAGGGGTTTCAAGCCTGGGCGAAAGTCGCCAGACTGTGCGGGGCGCTCCGCGTCGTCGAGCCGCCCGCATTGATTTGCGAGGCCGAAGCCGCGGGGCCGATCACCGAGGCGATGCGGCCCTTTTCGAAAGCGCCTGAACCCTGGCGGCCAATTCATCAAGAGTGAAAGGCTTGCGCAGAACCTCCATATGCGGCGCCAGCCGCGATGTTTCCAGCGACTTGCCCACATAGCCCGTAATCAGCAGGATCGGTAAGTCGGGCCGCGAAGCGAGAGCGGCTTCCGCCAATTCAAGTCCGCTCAACCCCGGGAGGCCCACGTCGGTGATCAGCAGGTCCAACGGCTCGTCCGATTCCAATAGTTTCAACCCGGTCGTCCCGTCGCCGGCCTCCATGACCGTGTAGCCTATTTCATTGAGCGCATCGGCGATTTGGGAGCGGACCTCGGTTTGATCCTCGACGAGAAGCGCTTTTTCTCGATGCGCCGGGCCGGCGGAATCGAATCGGTCGACGACCGGCCGATCTTCGGCGGCCGGATGCGCCAGCGGCTCGCAGGCCGGCAAGTAGATACGCACGCTCGTCCCCTGGCCAGGGCTGCTTTTGATCCGCACGAACCCGCCCGATTGCTTCACGAAACCGTAAATCTGCGGCAGACCCAAACCCGTTCCTTGGCCGGTCGATTTCGTCGTGAAGAAAGGCTCGAAGACGCGGCTCAATACGTCGCGGCTCATGCCCGCGCCATTGTCCGTCACCTCGATCTCAACATAGTCTCCGGCCTGTGCATCCGGATCGGGCAGTTGATCGGCCAACAACGTCCGGTCCGCCGTCGTGATCTCGAGCGCGCCGCCTCCGGGCATGGCGTCGCGAGCGTTGATCGCCAGATTCAACAGGGCGCTTTCAAGTTGAGCCGGGTCGCAGCTTACGCTCGACTGGCAGCGCCCCAAGCGCAGATCCAGCTCGATTTCCGGTCCGAGCGTCCGCCGCAGCATGTCCTCCATGCCCACGACGAGCTTATCGGGCTCGATCACGCGAGGCACCAATGTCTGCCGGAGGGAGAACGCCAACATCCGGTTGATGAGACTCGACGCGGTTTGCGACGCTTTTCGTATCGAGGCTATCGCGGGCGTGATCTCGTTGGCGTGTCCACGCGCGACTTGACGCTCGATCACGCTGATCGAGACCGTGATCACCTGGAGCAAATTATTGAAGTCGTGCGCGATCCCGCCCGACAATCGCCCTACGGCTTCCATTTTGCGCGCATGGGCCAGCCGTTCCTCGCTCGCCATCAGCGCTTCATTGGCCCGGCGCATTTGAGCAAGCGAGGGAAGGGCGAGAAAATTCGGCAGGGACCACCATAGCGCGATCGACGTGAAGATCGAGGCGACCGCCGTCGCCGCCTTGACAAGCCCTTGCAAGCCGTAAAGCGGCGTCCACAGGGTCGCCAAATCGAGCCAGTGCGTTGTGCCGCAAAGCACAATGAATACGGCGAACAGCCATAGCATCGGCCGAAAGACGAGGTCGCTGCGTCGTCTTCCGATTATGACGAGCGCCAGCGGGATGGAAAAATAGGCCAGCGCGATCGCCGCGTCGGAAATCGCATAAAGCCAAATCAGACCCGGCTCCCAAAGCAGGCAATATCCATGCGGCGCCAGGCCGGAGGTGTTGAAAAGCCACTCGCTCAGCGCAGACAACATGTGACCCACTCCCGCAAACGAGCAACCGCGGAGAGGCCCACAAAACGCCGCGCCCGCAATCAGCCGTCCTGAAATTCGCTCCAGCCAGACCCCATGAGCCCGCGGACGCGTCATTGTAAATGCCTGGCCCGGAAAAATCCAAAACCGCTGCGCGCTCTTAGGCGGCGCTAGAGCTCCTGCTGGAGCCGCTCGACGATGGTTCGCAACACCTTCAGCCGCGCGAATTTCTTGTCATTGGCCTCGACCAGCGTCCAGGGCGCGCCGCGGGCGCTGGTGCGGTCGATCATCTCGTTCGTGGCCTCCTCGTAAAGCGGCCATTTTTCGCGATTGCGCCAATCGTCGGGCGTGATCTTGTAGCGCTTGGTGGGCCGCGCCTCGCGATCCTTCAGCCGCGCGAGCTGCTCGTCGGCGCTGATCGCCAGCCAGAATTTGACGACGATTACGCCCGCCCGCGCCAATTGCCCCTCGAAATCATTGATCTCCTGATAGGCGCGCATCCAATCCTCGCGCGAACAAAATCCCTCGACGCGCTCGACCAGCACGCGCCCATACCAGCTGCGGTCGAAGATCGCGACATTGCCGAGGCGCGGAATATTGCGCCAGAAGCGCCACAAATAGGGCCGCGCATGTTCCTCGTCGGTCGGCGCGGCGACGCCGTGCACGCGAAAGCGGCGTGGATCGAGCGCGGCGCGCACGCGGCGGATAGCGCCGCCCTTGCCCGCCGCGTCATTGCCTTCGAACACCGCCACGAGTCCGCGCCGCGAGAATTTCCTGGACGTCGTCAGCTCGCTGAGCCTTTCCTGCGCTTCGCGCAAGGATGCGGCGTAGGTCTCCGCGTCGACGCTTTGCGTCAGATCGAGCGCCGAGACGAGACTCGCGCGCGGCAGGCCGACCGGCGAGGCGGCGGCGGCCGGCTTTGGCGCGGGTGGGGCGGGGTCGCTCTCGGCGTTTTCGCGTTCGAGCGTGCGCAACAGCAAATCGGCGACGGCGGCGTCGCGATAGCGGGCGTCCTCCGCCGCCACCACCTCCCAGGGCGCGTATCCGGTGGAGGTTTTCTCGACCATTTCCAGCGCGATCCGGGCGAGCCGCGCGTGCTCCTCGGCGCCGCGGATTTCGTCCCATTCGATCACCGTGGGAGAACGCCGCGCGCCTTCGGCTTCGCGCTTTTTGGCGAGCCGGCGGCGCGCTTCCTCTTCGGCCACGTGGAGCCAGACTTTTATGACGACGACGTTCTCGCGATAGAGCATTTCCTCGACGCGGTTGATTTCCTCCAGCGCGGTGTTGAAGGCGTCGCGGTCGGTCCGCTTCAGCACTCTGTCGCGCAGCACGCGATGATGCCAGGAGCCCAGCACAAGGCCGACGCGCCCATTGGCCGGCATGTCCCGCCAATAGCGCCATTCGAGCGGGCGCGAGCGCTCCTCCTCGGTTGGCGGGCCATAGGACAGCGTCTCGAGATAATGATCGTCGAGCCAATCGTAGAGGCGGTTGAGCACCTCGCCCTTGCCGGCGCCGTCCGAGCCGTTGATCAGCAGCAGAACGGTTTTGTGCTTGCGCTCGGCAAGCTCGAACTGCGCGTCGAGCAGTTTTTCGCGCAGCGGCTCGGACAGAGCGGCGAACTGCTGCTTGTCGAGCCGGTGCGGCAAGCGGACGGAATCAAACATGACGCCTCCAAAAACAACCACGACAAGCTATGCAAAAACCGGCGTCTCGGATAGAGGTAGACGCGCGGGTCCCGTAGCTCAGCAGGATAGAGCAGCGGTTTCCTAAACCGAAGGTCAGGGGTTCGAATCCCTTCGGGACCGCCATGCTAATTAACTGAAAAATATGCATATCGAGTGCGCGATTTCGTGCGCGCTCGATAAACGGCAACCATAAAGAGGTCCCCCAGAGGGCACGGGCCGCGGAATTAGCATTCGGGGCGCTCGACAGGATTGCGCAGCTTGGCCGCCTTCCTCAGGATCGACTCAAGCGACCCCGGCAAGCAGAAATCGTAAATTCGGGGAAGTGGCCGGGGCGGGCGAACCGTCGAACGCTGATGCTCTCGTCAAACGCGCCGGATTAAACGAACCAGCAAGAGCAGGACGACAGCGCCGACCGTGGCGTTCAGACTGGTGCGCGCGAGCCCAGTTCCAAAATGAACGCCCAGCCGCGGGAAAGGTCATCGGTCCATTGCCCCGGCGCGTTGGCCAAACACATAGCGGCGAAGCGATCAGACGCATGAAACGCCGCTAGACCTTTGCATAGACGTTCAACGTCTTAAACGGCTCGGCCGCACGAAGCGCTTTCGCGTCGACGGCGGCGTCGAAGAGGGGCCGGGCCTTATCCCAAGTCCGTGACCTCGTATAGGCGATGATCTGTCCGCCCGGCTTGAGCTTCTCG
>JBAWEN010000156.1:0-6570 GCA_049591215.1 Methylocystis sp.
GCGTGTGGCCGACCAACTGCCCCGAACTTGTGATCGAGCTGCTGGACCTCCTGGACCTGACCGGCTCGGAGGCCGTCACGCTCAAGGGCAAGGGGGAGATGCGGCTTGCCGAGGCCTTGCGCCGCCACCTCGAGCTCACGCGGATCACCCGCGACTTCTTGGAGTTCGTCCGCGGTGTCTCGACACAAGCACCGTTTTCGCCGCTGCTCGAGGACGATCGCAAGGGCGACCTGCAACACTGGATGTGGCGCCGCCAGATCGTGGACGTCCTGCGAGACACGCCCATCCGCGTCGACGCCCAGGCCTTGGCGTCAGCCCTGAAACCCCTCCAGCCGCGCCTGTACTCGATCTCGTCGAGTCCCATGGAGCGGGCCGACGAGGTGCAGTTGACCGTCTCCACGGTTCGGTTTGACAGCGGTTGGGGCCGGCGGAAGGGCGCCTGCTCGACCTTCCTCGCGGATCGGGCAGAGGACGCGATCCTGCCGATCTTCGTGCAGCGGTCGTCGCACTTCCATCCGCCCGACGACCCGGCCGCGCCCATGATCATGGTCGGACCTGGGACTGGCGTCGCGCCATTCCGGGCCTTTCTGCAGGAGCGCCGCGCGACGGGCGCCAGGGGTGATAACTGGCTCTTCTTCGGCGAGCAGCATGCGGCGAGCGATTTCTACTACCGCGACGAAATCGCCGGCTGGCGTTGCGACGGGCGTCTCAGCCGGCTCGACCTCGCGTTCTCCCGCGACGACGAAGAGAAGATCTACGTCCAGCACCGAATGTTGGAGCGGGGGGCCGAACTCTGGCGGTGGCTTGAGCGAGGGGCCCACTTCTACGTCTGCGGCGACGCGGAGCGCATGGCCAAGGACGTCGATATCGTCTTGCGGATGGTCGTGTCGCGGCACGGCGGCCTCAGCGAAGACGACGCGGACGCCTACGTGAATCGAATGGCCCAGGAAAAACGCTACGTGCGCGACGTGTATTGAGGTGGGCTATGATGGGTCTTCTTACGCAAGGGCGCTCCACGGTGGATCGGCGCGTAGCGCCTCGAAATCGCGTGGCTCGGCGACGGTCATTCCGTCGTCCCGCATCCCTTCCGCCCAAAGTTCGAGCGCCTCGCGCGCCATGACGAACAGATCGTCGGCATCGTCGGCGGCGGAAAACCATCCGGGCGCGTCGGGGAAGGTCATGCCATAGGCGCCGCCGGCGTCTTTATGAACGATGACGACATAGGGCTTCATCTCTAATTGCCTCGCGTCCGCCCGCATAATATGGCGCGCGGAGCGCCTCGCGCAAATCCATTCGAGCAACCCCTACCCGCCGGTCGGATAATTCGGGCTCTCGCGAGTGATCGTCACGTCATGGACGTGACTCTCGCGCAGGCCGGCGTTGGTGATGCGCACGAAGGTCGCCTTCTCCTGATATTCGGGGATGGTCGATGCGCCGACATAGCCCATCGCCGAGCGCAGCCCCCCGGCGAGTTGATAAAGGATCGGCGCCACCGGCCCGCGATAGGGCACCTGGCCCTCGACGCCCTCCGGCACGAGTTTGAGCTGATCCTTGATATCGCCCTGGAAATAGCGCGTCGCCGAGCCCGCCGCCATCGCGCCGACCGAGCCCATGCCGCGATAGGATTTGAAGGAGCGGCCCTGATACAGGAACACCTCGCCCGGCGACTCCTCGGAGCCCGCGAGCAGCGAGCCGACCATCACCACCTCGGCGCCCGCCGCGATGGCCTTGGCGAGATCGCCGGAATATTTCACGCCGCCGTCGGCGATGACCGGCACGCCGGCCTTGCGCGCCTCCTCGGAGGCTTCGAGAATCGCGGTTAGTTGCGGCACGCCAACTCCGGCGACGATGCGCGTCGTGCAGATCGAGCCCGGCCCGATGCCGATCTTGATCGCGTCGGCGCCCGCGTCGATCAACGCCTTGGCGCCGTCGGCGGTCGCGACATTGCCCGCGATGATCGAAACTTTGTAATTCGACTGCTTGATGCGGGCGACCTGATCGAGCACCGCCTGCGAATGGCCATGCGCGGTGTCGATGACGAGGCAGTCCACGCCCGCCTCGACGAGTTGTTGCGCGCGCTCGAAACCGTGGTCGCCGATTGTCGAGGCGGCGGCGACGCGCAAGCGCCCCTCGGCGTCCTTGCAAGCGTTGGGATGCTGGGTCGCCTTTTCGATATCCTTCACCGTGACGAGACCGACGCAGGAAAAGTCCTCGTCGACGACCAGCAGCTTTTCGATGCGGTGCTGGTGCAGCAGGCGCTGGGCCTCGTCCTGGCCGACGCCCTCGCGCACGGTGATGAGGTTCTTGGTCATCAGTTCGGCGATGCGCTGGCGCTGGTCCTGCGCGAAGCGCACGTCGCGATTGGTTAATATGCCGACGAGGCGCCCCCTCTTTCCGCCCTGCCCGCGCTCGACCACCGGAATGCCGGAAATGCCGTTGCGCGCCATCAGCGCCAGCGCGTCGGCGAGCGTTTCGTCGGGGTGAATGGTGATCGGATTGACCACCATGCCGCTCTCGTAGCGCTTGACCTTACGCACTTCCGCGGCCTGATCGGCGGGCGAAAGATTCTGGTGGATGACGCCGATGCCGCCGGCCTGCGCCATGGCGATGGCGAGACGCGCCTCGGTCACCGTGTCCATCGCGGCTGACATGATTGGCAGATGCAGCTGAATATCGCGCGTGAGCCGCGTCGACACATCGACCATGGACGGCGCCACCAGCGAATGCCCCGGCCGCAGTAGCACGTCGTCGAAGGTCAGCGCCTCGCTGATAGCCCCAGAACCGCCGAGCGCTGGCGCGAATTTGTTAACCATCAAGCCAAACTCCTTTAAACGCGTGGCGGCGGGCCGGGAAAGCCGACTCCTCTTCGACGAACGCGCGGCGTCGGCGATCTTGAAGTGACGGCGTTATCCTCAAATTGGTTAGGCGCAAGCCTTTAGCACCGCCGCGCATCAGGGCCAACCCCAACGCCGCCCGGCGACGCGCCGTTTCGCCGCCCGGCCGCGCGCCCCGACGGAGCGCGCGATCTGAAAATTCACAACGCCCGTTAACCGCTTCCGCCGTTTCGGCCGAATAATTCTCTTAGGGAATCCTGATTTTAATCTGCCGTTAAGCCGGATCATCGGTCGGCGCAAAGTTGAGTGATCGAACATGAAGAACGCACTCCTCCCCAAAATCCCGGGCCAAGCCCCTCCGTCCTGTCGGCGACGAATGCGCGAAGAGAGGTCCGGGGCCGTCGCGCTTATCTTCGCCTTGGCTCTGATTCCAATATTTCTCGCGCTCGGCGTCGCCCTCGATTATTCGCGCGCGACCTCGGCCAAATCCGCGCTTCAGAACGCTTCGGACGCGGCCGCCTTGGCCGCCGGCGCCAATCCGGCGGAGACGCAGGCGCAACACCTGCTGCTGGCGGCCTCCAGGGCGGCGGCCAATCTCGGGACCACGGTCTTGACGGCGTCGTGCCTGACGAATTCATGCACGCTCAATCCGGTCGGCCCCTTGAAGAATATCGTCGTCAGCGAGACGGACGGCACGGGCGCATATACGGTCCAGATCAACGCGAAGATCGACACGGCCGTGATGCAGCTCGCGAATTTTTCGACCCTTTCGCTCGGCGCCACCTCGGTGGCGTCGGTCACGGGCGTCAGCAATTCGCATCCGCTCGAAATCGCGCTGGCGCTCGACAACACCGGCTCGATGGCGCCCAATATCCAGGCGTTGATCACCGCGGCGCGGACCCTCGCCGATACGGCGTTGTCCGCGGCCGGAGGCACCGGCGCCGTGCGCGTCAGCGTCGTGCCCTATGTCGCGGCGGTCAATCCGGGCCTGCCGAGCCTCGCCATGATCGATACGACGGCCCTATCCATCTACAACGGCGCTTGGTTCGACGGGGCCTGGATCGCCTATAACACCGGTTGCGCGCAAAACTGGGGCTCCGGCGGCGGCGGCGGCACATCCAGCGGGCCAGGCGGCAGTTCGAGCGGCGACGCGGGCGACGCGCGCGACATTCTCGACATATTGAATCCGATCCGCCACATGGCGCGGGAACTGTTCGGAGTGTCCAGCGCCTATGCCGGGTCGATCAATCTCGGCGTCACGCCCAACACGATCCCGCCGATCACGACGTCGACGATAACTTCCAGCAAGCTCAAGACCAGCGGCAAGAAAAACACTTACCAGCTCCCCGCGGGGTTCAATTACTCCTTCACGACGGACGTGGGCAGCAACAGCGCCGGCTACGAGAACGGCGGTTGCGACTGGCTGGCGAACCCATACACGATCAGCCACTATGACCTGTTCCCGCGCATCCTGAACCCGAACGGACAGTCGGTCGCCTGGAAGGGCTGCGTCGAGGCGCGGCCCACCAAGGCCGAACAGACCTGGCTGAACAGCAATTGGGGCGGAAGCTACGCGGCGGCCACGGATTACGACGTGACCGACACGGCGCCTTCCTCGTCGGACCATCTATCTTTGTTCGTGCCCTACTTTTGGCCCGACGAGCCCGATTACAACATGGCGAGCTGGGCCTATCAGGCGCCGGGCCTCTACGCGAACGGCTCCGGCGGCTTCCACAACAACTTCATCAACGACGCAACCTACGCCTCCGGCGGCACGACGGCGACAATCCCCGCGAGTTGGGAATGGACGCTCAACGGCACGTGGGGCGCGGGGCAATATATCCTCAAATATGACGGGACAACCAAGGCCGCCGCGATCAGTGAATCGGGCCAGACGACGGCGGGCCCCAACGCCGGCTGCCCGGAACCCTTGACGCCTCTGACCTCCAACCAGACAACGGTCGACGCCGCGATCAATTCCATGACCTATTGGTACAACGGCGGCACGATCATCTCGGAGGGCTTCATGTGGGCGTGGCGGACGCTGTCGCCGAACACCAACTTCTGGAATCTCTCGACGCCGCCGGCCGCCTATGACGGCGGCGCCGCCAAGGTGATCGTGCTGATGACGGACGGGGTGAACGGTCTCGCGGACAATGGCAATTCGAATAGCTCGGGCACGTCGAGCGCCAATATCTCCGACTACTCCGCCTATGGCTACCTCGGCGGCTTCAGGCTTGGCTCGGTCAACGGGATCTCGCAATACGGCCCCGTGACCACCGCGACCTCGCCGCCGACCGATTTGACCGGCTACTTCGACAACCGCCTGCTGGCGGCGTGCGCGAACGCCAAGGCGGCGGGGATCACGGTCTACACTGTGCTGTTTTCGGCGAATATCTCGCAGACGCTGGCGGCGCATTCGCAGTCGATCCTGCAGCAATGCGCCAGCACGCCTTCGGGCTCCTACGAGGCGTCGGACGCTTCGTCGCTCAACACGGCCTTCGCGAACATCGCGACCTCGGCCACCGCCCAGCCGCTGCATCTGAGCCAATAGGCTCCGCGGCCGCGGGGCTTCCGCCACGCAAACCCGGGAAGCGGCGAGGCTTTCCGGGTGTTTTTATTGGCGCGAGCGCCGCCGCGCCCAACCGCCGCCCAAGGGTGTTGAACGCTTACGCGCCGAACTGGAGTCGCGCGAGTTGAGCGTAAAGGCCGCCGTTCTCGATCAGGCTCGCGTGGGTTCCCTCCTCGACGACGCGCCCGGCCTCCAACACGATGATCCGGTCGGCCTCCAGCACGGTCGCGAGGCGGTGGGCGATGACGAGGCTGGTGCGGCCCGCCATCACGTCGTCCAGCGCGGCCTGCACCAGCGCCTCGTTCTGCGCGTCGAGCGCCGAGGTCGCCTCGTCGAGCAGCAGAACCGGCGCATCGGCGAGTATCGCCCGGGCGATGGCGAGACGCTGGCGCTGTCCGCCGGACAGCGTAACCCCGCGCTCGCCAATCTGCGTGTCATAGCCTTGCGGCAAGGCGGCGATGAAGTCATGCGCCTGCGCGCGCCGCGCGGCGGCTTCGACCTCGCGGCGCGGCGTGTTCTCGCGCCCATAGGCGATGTTTTCCGCGACGCTCGCGCCGAATATCACCGGGTCCTGCGGAGCGAGGGCGATGGCGCGGCGCAGCAGCGCGGGATCGAGATCGCGCACGTCCACGCCGTCGATCGAAACGGCGCCGCCGTCGACGTCATAGAAACGCAGCAACAACTGAAACATCGTCGATTTGCCGGCGCCCGACGGCCCGACCAGCGCGACCCGTTCGCCGGGCTCCACCACGAGATCGACGCCCGCGAGCGCCGCGGCGCCTTCCGCGCCCGCATAGCCGAAAGAAACCTTGGCGAAAACGATGCGCCCCGCCACCGGCTCCTTTAGCGCTTTTGGCTTGGCGGGCGCCGTGATTTTGGGCTTGATGGCGAGTATTTCGCCGATCCTGCCCGCGGCGCCAGCCGCCGCCGCGGCTTCGCTCCACACCTGCGACAACTCGCCGAGCGAACTCGCGCCCAGCACGGCGTAAAGCACGAATTGCGACAGCAGACCGGAGGTCATGCGGCCCGCCAGCACCTCCTGGGCGCCGAGCCAAAGCACCGCGACGACGCTGGAGAAGACCAGAAAAATCGCGCCGGCGGTGACGAAGGCGCGCAGCCGCGTCGCCTCGCGCGCGGCGTCGTAAACGCCGTCGGCCGCCGCTT
>JBAWEN010000157.1:0-4179 GCA_049591215.1 Methylocystis sp.
CGACAGCCAAGTCGGCGGCCTGTTCTTCTTCTTCACGCCGAGCGGCCGTCGCTTCGCGGCTGAAATCGGCGGACCGGTCATTCCGAAGTTCGTCGCCGGCGACATGCCCTGATCGACTTCTGATCAAAGCCTAAAACACAGCCGGCCGGACCAAAAGTCCGGCCGGCTTCTTTTTGCCAGCCGGCGCCCGAAAATAAATCCATCGCTCCACGATGCGATAAAGGCGTGGAATTGCTGGAGAACGCCAATATCTCAGACGAATCTCATTGTTATGCGCGGCGATTCGCCGCAAATAGGGCTTTCGCTTTTCCCTCGAAAATGTATTTGTTTTGGGCAAGAGTGGCTCGGACTCGCGATCGGGACGCCGGCGGATCGGCGCGGTCGGCGGCGCGGGAAATTCTTTCGGCCGCCTCGCGTGTTCGATCCGGCAGGCAATCGAAGGAAACGCAAGAAATGAAATGGCGAAACATCTTGTCCTTGGCCTTCGGCGCGATCATGGCGGTCGCGGCGACCGGCGCGGCTCGGGCCGACGGCGGCGCTGGCCCGGAGGCGATGAGCATGGGCAATATGTGCATGGTCATGTTTGGCTATGACATGATCCACATCACGTCTTATCTGCCCGGTCAGTCGCGCAACGAATATTGCGAGGAGATCCCTTCGACGGGCAAGGTGATCATGGTTTTCGATATTGAGAATCCGAAATTTCGGGACATGCCGATCGAGATTCGAATCATTCGCGATCCCTTGACGCCGTTGAAGCTTGACGGCGATCTCGATCCTTTGACGGAAGTGCATTTTCCGGCGAGGCTCTATAGGACGGGCACGCTGAGTTTCGAGCACGAATATTCGCAGAACGGGCACTACATGGGCCTGGTGACGCTGACGAAGGACAATGGCGAGAAGGAAACGCAAGCGTTCAAATTTTCGGTCGGCGCGACGCTGATGCAATGGGTCCCTTTCATTTTGGGCGCGGTGCTGATCGGGTTGATGGTGCTGGCCTATTGGAAGCACAGCCATCCGGTGAAGCGGGGCGGAACCGAGCGGGCGGTCTGAATCCCGCGAACGCGACGCAACGAAAAGAAACGTCTCAAGGGAGTTTACGAAGATGGGCGAGATCGGCAGACGCGATGTTTTGAAGCTTTCGGCGAGACTTCCGGTCGTGCTGGCGCTGGCGGCGGGGGTGCTGGCGGGCGCGCCGGCCCTGGCGCATTCGTTTCTGGTGGACGCTACGCCTTCGTCGAAGGATCATGTCGCGACGCCGCCCAAGACGATCAAATTGCGCTTTGGCGGCGGCGTGGAGCCAGCCTATTCGAAGCTGACGATCGAAACGTTGGACGGCAAGGTGCTGGCGCAAGGCGCTGTCGGCAAGCCGGATTCGCCGCGCGAGTTGAGTCTAGACGCGCCCGATCTTCCGCCCGCGCATTATATAGTGCGTTATCGCGTGCTCTCGACCGACGGCCATATCGTAGAGGGCAATTACGAATTCACGGTGGACGCGAAGTAGTCTCATACGCGCGACGAGCGCTCGCTCTTGCTTTCCATGTCGCGCGCCAAGGTAACCGGATAAGCCATGAAATGGCCGCGCGTGGCGCGGCGTGATCCGATCACGAAGTCGGAACGCCCCCGCCGCGCCGCGTCAATGTCGGAAGTAAGTCACGATGGAATTGGCGTTTCTCCGCTTCTTCGAGAGCTTGCCGGCGGCTCTCGCGGTGGGCTTGCTGTTGCTGCCGCGGTTGATCGACGAGGACGGCGCCCGCTTCAAGGTCGTCATCGCCTTGCTCGCATCCGCGCGGGCGATCCTCGGCTTTTTTCTGATCGTGGCGATCGCGCGGGAGATCATTCCCGCCGAGCGCGCGATCGATTACGCGTCGCTCGTGACTTTTTGCTCCACGACCGTGATCGGCGAGGCCTGGATAGTCACGCAGTTGATCGCGCTGAGTTTCGCGGCGCTGACGATCGCGCGGCTCGCGGTGACGTCGGACCTGCTCGACAAGGCCGCGCTCGGCGCCGGCGCTGCGGTGTTGGCGGTCACATCGGTGACCGGACATGCGATCGACGACAGCTTTACGCTGTTCACCCAGGCGAGCTTTCTTGTCCACACCTGCGCCGGCCTCACCTGGATTGGTGGGCTGCTCGGCCTGGTCTATTGGATGTTCACCGCACGGAACAAGCCGCCCGAAGTCGCGGCGAAGCTCGCCGAACGCTGGTCGCTGATCGCCAAGATCGCGGTTGCCCTGGTGGTCGCGAGCGGCCTCGTGATGGCGTGGGAGAACGTCGGCAGCTTCGCCAATCTTCTGGCGACGCCCTATGGGCGCTGGCTGACGGTCAAGCTGGCCCTGGTCTGCGCGGCGATGCTCGCGGCGTTGGCGCTGGCGCTCTACATCAACCACCGGCGCGCGGAAGAGTTCGACGTGGTCTGGTATGGCCGCGTCGGCTTCGGCGAGGCGGTCGCCGCCGTGGGGCTGCTGTTCATCGCGGGCTATATCTCGGTCAGCACGCCGGCCTCGCATGAAACCGATCTTTATTGGCCGCTGCCGTTCCGCCTCTCCTGGGCCGCGACCTGGGGCTATTGGGGCTTCAAAGTGCCGATGTGGAGCACGCCCTGGCGGCTTGGCGTTGGGGGCGTCGTTTTGCCCTTGCTCGGCGCGGCGCTGTGGTTGCTTCCGAAATCGCGCCCCTGGCGCAGGGTGGCGACGCCCATCGCGGTGGCGGCGGGCGTGTTGAGCGCGACGGCTTCGTTCGGAACCCAGGCATATCCCGACACCTATAATGATCCGACCGTCGACTACACCGCCGAGTCGATCGCCCGCGCGAAAAAGAACTTCGGCGAGAACTGCGTCGGCTGTCACGGCGCCGGCGGCGAGGGCAATGGCGAGATGGCCAAGGGCCTTTCGGTCCAGCCGGCCGATCTGACCGCGCCGCATGTCGGCACGCATACGATCGGCGATATTTTCCATTGGCTCACCTTTGGCGGCCAGAGCGGCGTGATGCCGAGCTTCAAGGATACGCTCGACGTCGACGACCGCTGGGACATGATCAATTTCCTGCTGTTGCTGTCGAGCACGAACCAGTCGCGCTTCATGGGGCCGAGGGGCATGATCCAATGGCTGGTCGCGTCGGATTTTTCGCTGGAGGATCCGGAAGACAAGATCAACCTTCTATCGAACCTGCGCGGCGCGCCGACATTGCTTTCCTTCGCGCGCTGCGAGGCGCCGGGGGATGACGAGAAGGCGCTGGAGGCGAGCCTTTCGATCGCGCATGACACGGCGAAGGCGGCGGGCGCCAATCAGGTGACGGTCTATCAGGGCGGTTGTCCTTCGAGCGTGATGGGACGCATGGCGGTTCACCCAAAGGCGGTCGAAAGCGCTTATTCGTTGATCAACCGATATCCCAACGAGACGCCGACGAACGAGATCGCCGAATCGCATTTCCTGATCGATCGCTCGGGCTATGTGCGCGCGCGCTTCCGGCATTTCGAGCCGGGCGACAACATGGCCGCGCAGTTGCGGGACCAAATCGCCATGATGGCCAAGGAGCCCTTCGTGGTGATCAGCCTCCACTCGCATTAACGCGGGGGAGATAAAGGGTCGGCGTTAAGGCGCGTTCCGCGGCGACGCCGAAAGCAAAGGGAGAAAACGGATGACAATTAAGCGGCGTGATCTACTTTTGTCTGGCGGCGCCCTGCTGTGCGGCGCGGCGGCCGGTGGACTTTTACCCTCGGGCTCGGCCGGGGCTCATGAGTATGAACTCGGCAAGCTGATTGTTGAGCACCCTTGGGTGCGCGCGCCTCTCGACGGCGACAACAAGGCTTATTTCTATGCCTTCATCCACAACGTCGGCGAGGCCGGCGACCGGCTGATCGGCGTCAAGGCGGAAAAATTCGGCAAGGTCGAGTTTCACGCCGACGCCAGGGAAGAAGCGCCGTCGAATGGCATCGCGATCACGCCCAAGCAGACCACCACCCTCGCGCCGGGCGGCGCCTATGTGCTGTTGCTCGACATCAAGAAACACCTCGAAGTCGGTTGGGGCCTTGAGATGACGCTGACCTTCGAGAAGGCCGGCGATGTCGTCATCGACGCGGCGATCGAAGCCCCCGACGCCGCTCACGCCCACGATGCGGACGCGCAAGCGAGATGGGAAAAGGCCCATAACAAGGATACCGCCGGCCCCGCCGGAGCG
>JBAWEN010000158.1:0-1646 GCA_049591215.1 Methylocystis sp.
AGCCGACGGTCGCCGCGCGACTGCGCGTGGCGCTCGGGCCCTGGAGCGTCAGTGGTCCCGCGCTCGTCGTCGGCGCCGCCGCGCTGGCCGACTCCGCGTGGCTCGAAAGGAACGGGGCGTCGCTCGAAAGTTCGGCGCGCCGACTCGACGCCTTGCTGGCGGCGGCCGGCTTCGCCATTATCGGCGGCGCGGGCCTATTCCGGCTCGCCGAACATGATGACGCGGCAAACTGGTTCGAACGGCTCTGCCAGGCCGGGATTTTGACGCGTCGCTTCGTGGAGCGCCCGAAATGGTTGCGTTTTGGCCTGCCCGCCGCGCCGCAAGACTGGGAGCGATTGGCGTTGGCCTTGAGGTTGTGGCCTGATGTCGAGGGATAAACGGGCCGATTGGGAGGCGTCCTTGGGGCCGGCCGGGACGTTTTCCCAGGCCGAAAGGGACGCGGTCTATCGCGCGATTTACGAGCGGCGGGACGTTCGCGACGAGTTTCTCGACGCCGAGGTGCCGCGCGAAACGGTCATGCGAATCCTTGATGCGGCGCATCATGCGCCGTCGGTTGGCTTCATGCAGCCGTGGAATTTTATCCTGGTGCGCGACCGCAAGGTCAGGGAGAACGTCGCCGCGGCCTTCGCGCAAGGCGTGCGCGCCGAGGAGCAGGTGATCGCGCCGGAGCGGCGCGAGCTTTATCGCGACCTGAAATTGCAGGGCATTCTCAAGGCGCCGCTCAATATATGCGTCACTTGCGACCGCGCTCGCCATGGGACGACTGGGCTGGGGCGATCCTTACAGCCAAATACGGACTTGCTAAGCACGGCTTGTGCGGTGCAAAATCTGTGGCTCGCCGCTCGGGTCGAGGGTGTGGGCGTTGGTTGGGTGAGCATCATGCGCGAAAGCGAGCTGCGCACCATTTTGGGCATTCCCGAGGAAATCGCCGTGGTCGCCTATCTGTGCGTGGGTTACATCGAACGGGCCTATTGCCGCCCCGAACTCGAGGCGAAGCGATGGGCGCGGCGGCTTGCCTTGGACGATCTCGTCTTCGACGACCGGTGGGGAGCGCGCTCGACTTCTCCCACGCTTTAGGCGAAGATGTTAACCGCGTTGGCGCCCTTGGCGCCGCCGCGAAGGTATATCTTCCTGTTAAACATCCGGCTAAACCAAATAGAAAAGCATTTTGGCCACGATATGCGGATGCTAAGGCATCCTGGTTGGCGAGGCGAAAAAGTTAAACGGTGGAGCTACACGCGTCTAAGCTTTTACGGCTTTTCGAGTCGCTCGCCGGGAAGTAATGCGTAAGCATCTGTCTCGAAGGTTGGTTTGAACTCTTGGAGAAACACATGGCGGCGGCGAATTTCGAGCAGGTCTTCGATAGGGCGTCAAGGCTCGCCAACCACACAATGCTGACGGTGACTCAAGCCCCGGAACACGAACAGGAATTGCTTGGGCTGCTCGAACGCGCGCTGATGCGCGGCTTGCGCAACAATGCGCAACTCACAAAAATCCATTTGCCGTTCGAACGTTTTCCCGACATGGATTCGAAGTTTTGGCATGTCCCCGTTGAGGACAGCGGCGACGCCGGGGTTTTGCGCTTTTTCTTCGAAACGCCCAATCCTTCGGCGGATCAAGCGCATTAATGAGCGCGTCGAGCGGGA
>JBAWEN010000159.1:0-2727 GCA_049591215.1 Methylocystis sp.
CATCTACAACATCGACGGCTCGCTATCGGCCGCCTGCGGCAATGGAACGCGCTGCGTCGCCTGGGCGCTGGCGCGGGGCGGCGGGCCGGAGCATCTGCGCCTCGAGACCGACGCCGGCCTTATCGAGACCTGGCGCGCCGGCGAGACGCTGTTCACCGTCGATATGGGCCGCCCGCGTCTGGCTTGGTCCGAGATCCCGCTGGCGCGCGACGTTGGCGACACAAGCGATATCGCGCTGGAGCCGCAAGTCGCGGGCGCGCCGGAGCGGTTTTGCGCCGTCGGCATGGGCAATCCGCACGCGGTGTTTTTCGTCGACGACGCCGGCGCGGTCGATCTCGAAAAGCTCGGCCCCGCGTTGGAGCGTCATCCGCTCTTTCCCGAGCGCGCGAACATCTCCTTCGGGCAAATTCTATCCCATGACGAAATCCTGCTGCGCGTCTGGGAGCGCGGGACCGGCGCGACCAAGGCTTGCGGCTCGGCGGCCTGCGCGACGCTCGTCGCGGCGGCGCGAACTTCTCGTGCGGGGCGTCGCGCCAACATAAGACTTCCCGGCGGCGATCTTCTCATTCACTGGCGCGACGACGATCACGCGCACATGACCGGCCCGGTCGAATTCGAATTCGAAACGGTGCTCGATCCCGCTATTTTCGAGGGGCTGGCGACGTGAACGGCTCCGCCGTCGACACCATCACCTTCGGCTGTCGGCTCAACATCGTCGAATCGGAGGCGCTCGCGGGCGAGGCGCGCGGCGCGGGGGAAGAAAATCTCGTCATCGTCAATACCTGCGCCGTCACGGCGGAGTCGACGCGCCAAGCGCGCCAGGCCATCCGCCGCCTGCATCGCGAACGCCCCGACGCGCGCATCATCGTCACCGGCTGCGCGGCGACGATAGCGCCAGCGGAATTTTCGGCCATGGAAGGCGTGACGCGCGTTGTCGGCAATGGCGACAAAAGCCTGTTCGCTCAGGCGGGGGCCGGCTTCGCCGCGCCAAGAGCGCTTGGCGCGAGCGAGGGCACGCGCGGCTTTCTCGCGGTGCAGAACGGCTGCGACCACCGCTGCACATTTTGCGTCATTCCGTTCGGGCGAGGACCGTCGCGCTCGGCGCCGCCGCGCGAGATCGTCGCGAGGGCGCGCGAGCTTGTCGCATCCGGCAAGCGCGAGATCGTGCTGACCGGCGTAGATCTCACCTCCTACGGCGGCGATCTTGGCGGCGGCGAGACGCTGGGGCGTTTGGCGCGGCTGCTGCTCGCCGAACTGCCGGATCTGGCGCGGCTGCGCATTTCCTCGATCGACTGCATCGAGGCCGACCCGACATTGATCGAAGCGGTGGCGGAGGAGCCGAGACTGGCGCCGCATCTGCATCTCTCGTTGCAGTCGGGCGACGATTTGATTCTGAAGCGCATGAAGCGCCGCCATTCGCGCCGCGACGCGATAAAATTTTGCGAGGAGCTGCGTTTGTCGCGTCCCGATATCGTGTTCGGCGCCGATTTCATCGTCGGCTTTCCGACCGAAACGGAAGAAATGTTTTCGCGCACGCTCGATCTCGTGGAGGAATGCGGATTGACGCATCTGCATGTCTTTCCCTTTTCGCCGCGCCCGGAAACACCGGCGGCGCGCATGCCGCAAGTCGCGCCGCATATCGTCAAGGCGCGCGCGCAAAAATTGCGGGCGCTCGGCGAGGCGCGGCTGACCCGCCATCTGGCGAAGCAGCAGGGCAAGGCGCTGCGCGTGCTCGCCGAGCGCGGCGGCCTCGCGCGCGCCGCGGATTTCACGCTGGCGCGCACGCCCGGCGCCATTGCCGGCGAAATGTTCGATATTCGCGTTTTGGGCCATGACGGCCGCGCGCTGCTGGCGGAACGATCGTAAATGTCCGGCAATCTCGCGCTCGCCTGGGAAGTCTTCGAGATCGTCTGGATCAATATTTTGCTGTCCGGCGACAATGCGATCCTGATCGCCCTCGCCTGCCGGCAACTTCCATCGGAGCAACGACGCAAGGGCATGCTTCTCGGCGCGCTTGGCGGCGTCGGTTTGCGCATTGGCTTTACGCTGGTGATCGTCCAGCTTTTGGGCGTGCCGCTTCTCAAAACCCTGGGCGCGGTCCTCTTGCTCGGCGTCGCGATCAAGCTGCCGATCAACGAAGCCGGCCATTCCAACGTGAAGGCCAAACCCGACCTTTGGGGCGCGGTGATGTCGATCATCGTCGCCGACGCGGTGATGTCGCTCGACAATGTGCTCGCCATCGCCGCCGCCGCGCACGGCTCGATGCGCCTAATCGTGTTCGGGCTGGCGCTATCGGCGCCGCTGGTGATGTTTAGCGCCGGCTATCTGCTCCAGGCTTTCGACCGCTTCCCGGCGCTGGTCTGGGCCGGCGCCGGCATTCTCGGATGGGTCGCCGGCGACATGGCGGCGAGCGACCCCTTTTGGGCGCGGTTCCATTTGCCGCTGGAGACGCCGCTGTCGGTCGCGGGCGCCGTCATCGTGCTCGCCGTCGCCGGGGGGGTGGCGATGCGCAAATCGCGCTGAGTTTCGCCGCCGTTCTCACAAAAAGCTCTGCGGATCGACGTCCACCTGCACGCGCACGCCGCCGCGCTCCGGCGGCCCCGCCGCCAGCAGATCGCGCAAAAAACCTTGCAGATCGGCGCTACGCGGCGCCTTGACCAAAAGCCGAAACCGAAAGCGCCCGCGCAGCAGCGCGATCGGCGCCTCGGCCGGGCCGAGCAGCATGAT
>JBAWEN010000160.1:0-2941 GCA_049591215.1 Methylocystis sp.
ATCTTCCCTGTTCAAAATGGTTGGTTCGGGCCACTAGTCTCAACCGAATCGGACAGGCGTTGCGCGAACCGCTCGAAAACGGCATATCCTCATGGTTGATAAGCTTGTCGAGCGGCGCGCGCCAGCGGGGCCGCCTTGGCGTAAAAATCCAGCTCGAAACGGAGAAGGCGCCGTGTCACGGCGAAACCCCGCCAAGGCGCCAGCGCGCGAGCAGGAGTCCCCGCAGGCCCGCGCGAAGCCCGCCTATGTCGAGCAACCAGGCGGCGGTCGCGTAAACCACAATTCCGGCTGGGATCTGGGCGAACAGGAGGGTCGGCCCCTGGTCCGACGCGCTCGTCGCGAGAAGACGCACGACAAGCGCCATCGCGCCGACGGCGGCTATGACTCGCAGGATTCGGTCGAGAGGGAAGGGCATGGCGAACGCGGAGCGGCTTAGAATGAGCGAGCCGAAAAATCCGAACGCCTCCGTGCCGACGCGTCCCCATACGGCTCCCATTACGCCGAAGCGCGGAATCAGCAATGCGGAGACGATCACATTGAACAGCAGAATCGCTCCGCTGTTAATCAGATAGAATGTGTTGCGCTTCGACAGCAGAAAACTTGTGTGCATGTATTGCTGATTCAATATCTGGAACACCACGCCGATGGCGAGATAGGGCATCGCTTCATGCGCGGTTTGCCGGAAATCCGGCCCCAGCGCGAAATCGGCGATTTGCCCCGAGACGAGCGCGTATCCGACGCAAGCGGGCAGGCAAATCGCGAGAAGGATTTCGAGGCATTTTTCGAGATGACAGCGCGCGGCTTCGGCGCCTCGGGTCGCGAAAATTTGAACCGTCATTGGAACGAAGGCGGAGGCGACGCTGATCGCGGGAATGATCAACGCCTGTCGCACGAGATCGAAGCTCGCGCCAAAGTCTCCGGCGGCGGTGCTGCCGGAAAGTTTGGCGAGCAGGAAGCGATCCGTCACGCCCGCGAGCGCCAACAGTGATAGAGAAAGCGTTAGCGGCGCGCCAGTCTTGGCCATGACCACAAGCTCGCGAACGTCGAACCGCGGCGTCGAATTTCCCCAGGCGCGGCGCCAAAAGCTGAGCGTCGAAAGGAAGTAGGCGATCGACGAGGACGCCAGCAAAATGGCGCCGCCGCTTCCAAAAAAAACGCCGCCAAGCCCCAGCACGGATACGAGGATCGTGCGCGTTATCGTTCCGCGCATGTAGGCGGTCGCGTTCTGCCGCGCGCGAAGCATTTCCTGACTTGTGTCGAACAGAACGATCGCAAGACCGAATACGACCCCGCACGCGGCGACCGCCGGCTGCAAATTGGCGATTCGCGCGGCATGGTAGCCAAGCGGCGCGGCAAGCCAACACAGCGTCAGCGCACCCAGAATCGTTTCGCTCACATCGGTGCCGTCGCCGCGCGACTGTTCTCTCAATATCAGAAATTTCAATGGAGTCGCCAACAGAGTCGCGAACAGAGTCGCGAAGGCGAGACCGAGCAAATAGTCGCCGTAAGCGTTCGGTTCGAAGATGCGCGTGAACACAACGACGTTCAGGAAACCGAACGCGGCGGAGAACACGTTGACGAAGAAATAGATAGCGGTCTGCTTGACGAGCATTGCACCTATCCGGGCACGATCAGGGAAGACGCCGACTTTCGGGCGCGTTGTTTCGTTTCGAGATGTTAGATCACGCTTGCCGTCACGCGTCGCGGGGCGCCGATCGTCTCGCGGACGGCATCCCTCTCCGCCGCCGGGCTTTGGACCGAAGCGGCCGCGCGCGCGATGACGCCGTGCAGAATTTGCATGTGTCGCGTCTTGGAATAGTTTTGCTCGACGTGGAGACGCGCGCAACGCCCTCGCGCCGCGAGCATGTCGGAATTGTCGAGATAGGTTGATAGTTCCTTTTCAAAAGCGTCGAATTTCGGTTCAGGGAGAACCGTTCCGGTAACGCCGTCGACGACAATTTCTCGAATGCCCCCGCGACTTGTGATGATCGCGGGCAGGCCGCAGGCCGCGGCCTCGAGCGCGGAGATCGAAGACGCGTCCGCTCTGGTCGGCAGGATGAACAGGTCGCATTCCCCGGTAAGGCGAACGAGATCGGGCGACTCCGAAGTCAGGCCGCGATGCGGATGGATATTGCTCGGGCCCGCCTCCGCATGAGGAGAGACAATGTGGAAGTCCACATCCTTGAACTTGTCTTGTCGCGCGAGCTCATAGACGATGTCCGCGCCCTTGCGCGCGAGGTCGCCGCCGATGAACAGAACCTGCTTGCGCACGCTTCGAGCCTTGTCCGCCAGCGGCTTCCATATGTCCGTGTCGACGTAAAATGGCAAAATTTGCAACTGACTTTCCGGTATCTCGAACTCCTCCCGCAAAGCGTCTTGGTACCATTTCGACATGCACAAAAAGATACAGCCATGTTCCTTGAGTCGCCGGATGCGGGCGCAGATCCAGGAGCCGGGCGCGCCGAGCGTCTTGCCGCCATAGTTCGTCGCCAGTTGCGCCGAGGTGCAATCGCCGTACACAATATATCGCACGCCTTTTTCGAGGGGCGCGAAGGGAGCGTTCTGCAGCGTCGAAAGCAGGATCACCTTGGCGCCTGCGTCTATGGCCGCGCGCGCGGCGGCGCGTCCCGCCAGCGCGTGACCGATGCTCCTTGGCCCAAATCTTTCGGTGACGGAAGCAAGCGATCGCCAATGGTCTTCGATGTGATGAAGCGCCGGCGCGTACATCGCAAGATCCGTCTCCCACCGGCGCCGCACCGTTTTCCATCCCGCGCTCGCGTTGGTGACAAGACCAAGCTCAATGCGTTTTTGCGTCGCGCCAACCATTTTCTTCTCCAGCGCCTCTGTGCCATTTCGTAACGGCCAAACGGGCTACAAACTCCGAATATGGATTTTCGTGCCACGATGCGAACCGCGGACCAGCGGCGCGGCGTTTGATGGC
>JBAWEN010000161.1:0-4841 GCA_049591215.1 Methylocystis sp.
GCGCAAAAATGCGTCGGCGCGCCCGCGACTCGCGGCTCCAGCGCGATATCGCTTGTGTCGCCAACATCGCGCGCCAGTGGAATCTCGGACCAGGCCAGACGTGGGCGCCCCATGTCGACGGTGAACAGCGTCTCGCCAGCGCGCCAGGTCTCGATAAGGCCGGCGTCGGTCTCGAGGCGCAGATGCTCCGGCCCGCCGCCACGCGCCAGCGCCCAGGCGACGCAGCGCGTTCCATTGCCGCAGGCGGCCGATAGCGAGCCGTCGATGTTGTAGATGCGCAGCGCGGCGTCGGCGCCGCCCGCGCAGGGGTCGTGCAGCGCCATCAACTGGTCGAATTTGAGTCCTGGCTGGAGGGCGATGGCGCGCGCCTCCTCGGGCGACAGCACGATGTCCGAGCCGCGCAGATCCAGCACGAGGATTTCGTTGCCGATTCCGTTCATGCGCAGAATGGGACGCCGGGCGAGTTTGTGTGTCATGTCGCGAGTTTTACGATTTGGCCGTGTCAAGGTTGGGCGGCTCCTGTATAGGAGAAGCGGCGGTCGCGCGCCAGAGTCGGGGCGGTCTTTGACAGTGGCGATCTCGCGCCATGTCCTTCCGGCGACGCGGCGGGGAGGCCAAAGAGGACGCAGCGATGAGTTTCTTCGACAAGCTTAAGGATTTCTCGGCGACGCTCGGCCGTCTCGCCGCCCGTTGGGGCGTGTTGGGCGCGCTGGCCCTGCTGATCGGGTTTGGCGCGCTTTATCTGCAAAAGCGGTTATCTCCCGCCTCCGCTCCGACCGAGGTGATCGCCGGCAAGACCACGCCGGCCGAAAACGCCCCGCCGGCCGAGAGCCTGGGCGACAATAAAACCGGCGGCGCCGACAAGACCGAGCCGCCCACTGGCGCCGAAACGCCAGTGGAAAGCGTCTCCGGCCAGATTGTCGACGTTCCCGCGCGCCCGGTCCTTGTGTTGAAAGGGCAGGCCAAATGGGACGACGCGGCCAAGACGCTGACCAATTCCCTCGCCAAGGTGACCGCCGCCGCGACCAAGGCCGGCCTCGCGCCGAACGGGCGCCCGCTCGCGGTCTTCACCGACACGGACGACAGCGGCTTCCATTACGAGGCGATGCTGCCGATCGCCAAGGCGCCGGAGGGCAAGATCAAGTTCGCTGATGGCGTCGATGTCGGCGCTTCGCCCGCCGGCAAGGCGCTGAAGTTCGAGCACCGCGGCTCCTACGACGAGATCGACGCCACCTATGAGGCGATCACCGCCTATCTCGACGAAAAAGGCCTCGACACAAACAATGTCTTTATCGAGGAATATCTGACGAACCTCAGCGACGCCGAGGACGCCAATGTCGACGTGGACATCTATGTGTTCGTGAAGTAGCCGACGCCGCCTTACCAAAGTTTCATCCCGCCGCCATTGGCGGGCAAGGAGCGATCCCCCATGTTGCCGGTCGTAGGCCGGCGCGCGGCGCTCTGGCTTGGCTGCTTTGGAGATGGCTTCCCATGACTAACTTCGCCTTTCGGCGTCATTCCCGTAACCCGCGCGCGGCGCTGCTTGGCGCCGTCGCGGCGGTCGCGCTCGGCGCGTCTCTGTTTGGGCTCGCCCCGGCGCGCCCGGCTCTGGCCGAGGCGCCAATCGCACCGCTGGCGCAGGCCGCCGGCCCGGCCTCGTTCGCGGACATCGTCGAGCGGGTGAAGGGCGCTGTCGTCGCCATCAAGGTCAAGGCGGTCGAGACCGCCAACAATGACAGCGAAGACGGCCCCGAACTTTCGCCCGACGATCCGCTTTACGATTTCTTCAAGCGCTTTGGCCAGGGGCGGGGCGGGATGCCGCAAAAGCACCTCACCCAATCGCAAGGCTCGGGCTTCATCATCAGCGCGGACGGCTATGTCGTGACCAATAATCACGTGGTCGAACACGCCAGCGAGGTCGAGGTCGTCCTCGACGGCGGCAAGACGCTGCCGGCGAAGATCATCGGAACCGATAAGCGCACCGACCTCGCCTTGCTCAAGATCAACGACGGCGGCAATCTGCCGTTCGTTGCATGGTCGAATGCCGCCCCGCGCGTCGGCGATTGGGTGATCGCGGTCGGCAATCCGTTCGGCCTAGGTGGAACGGTGACGGCGGGCATCGTCTCGGCGCGCGGTCGCGATATCGGCGCCGGGCCATATGACGACTTTTTGCAGATCGACGCGCCTGTCAATCGCGGCAACTCGGGCGGTCCGGCGTTTGATACGCATGGCGGCGTGATCGGCGTCAACACGGCGATTTATTCGCCGTCGGGCGGCTCGGTCGGCATTGGCTTCGCGATTCCGACGGAAGTGGCCAAGGACGTGGTCGCCGCGCTTAAGGAGAAAGGCTCCGTCTCGCGCGGCTGGATCGGCGTGCAGATCCAGGGCGTGACGCAGGACCTGGCCGACAGTCTCGGGCTGAAATCGACCAAGGGCGCGCTGATCGCCCAGCCGGTCAAGAGCGGCCCGGCCGAAAGCGCGGGGCTCAAGGCTGGCGACGTCATCGTCGCCGTCGATGGCGAAAAGATTGAGGCTCCGCGCGAACTGTCGCGCAAGATCGCGGCGGCGGGACCAGGCAAGACCGTCGAACTGGCCTATCTGCGAGGCGGGGTCGAAAAGACCGCGCGGGTTAAGCTTGGCGCGCTGCCGGCCGAAAAAGAACTGCGCGCCGATCTCGGCGGCGTGGACAAGAGCAACGCGCTCGCCGGGCTCGGGTTGGAGGTTCAGCCCGCGGCGCAAGCGCGGCGCGGCGGCGGCGAGGGCCTATACGTCGCCAACATCGACCCCGATGGCGTGGCCGCGCAAAAAGGTCTGCGCCGCGGCGACGTGATCCTCGAAGTCGGCGGGCAAGCGGTAAACGATTCCGCCGATCTTTCCTCCGCGCTCGACGCCGCCCGTAAGGAAGGTCACAGATCCGTGCTGCTGCGGGTGAAGTCGGCGGAAGGCACCCGCTTCGTCGCGTTGCCAGTCGCGGCTTCGTAACGCCCGTTCCCGCGTCAAACAACGGCCCTCGCCATGCGGGGGCCGTTTTTTTGTCATTGATGGCCGCGACAAAAGGGACCCGTCGGCCCCGGCGCCGTCGGCCGCCCGCCTTGCATGTTCTTTAGGCCTGCGTTTGTGCTAGAGAGATTCTTGTTCGCTCGCCGCGCGGCGAAACGACGCGGTTCTTGTAGCTTGCGGTGGACCCAATCCCAATGCCGCTATTGACGCTTTACCGGCTCGCCACGATCGCGCTGACCCCTTGCGCGCGTCCGCTTCTCGCCTGGCGCGCCGGGCGGGGAAAGGAAGACCCTTCGCGGCTCGGCGAGCGGCTCGGCTTTCCCAGCCTGCCGCGCCCGGACGGACAACTGGTCTGGCTGCATGGCGCGAGTTTGGGCGAGAGCCTGTCGCTGCTGCCGCTAATCGAGCGCTTCATCCAACGAGGGATCGAGGTTCTCGTGACCACCGGCACGCCAGGATCGGCGCGGCTGCTCGGCGCGCGACTGCCGGCGGGCGCGTTTCATCAATATCTGCCGCTGGACGCGCCGCGTTTCGTCGCGCGCTTTCTCGACCACTGGCGGCCCGAAATGGCGCTATTCGCCGAATCCGAAATTTGGCCGAATTTCGTCGGCGCGGTCCACGCCCGCGGCGCTCCCTTGGTGCTGGTCAACGCGCGCATCTCCGAGGCTTCCGCCGAACGCTGGCGCGCCGCGCCGGGGGGCGTCGGCGCCAAGCTGTTTGGCAAGATCGACCTTTGCCTCGCTCAAGACGCCGAAAACGCCGCGCGGTTTCTGGGTCTTGGCGTTCCCCGGGCGTTAGTCGCCGGCAATCTGAAATTCGACGTCCCGGCGCCGCCCGCCGATCCGCTAAAGCTCGCGGCCCTCCAGGGCGCGCTCGGCGCCCGCCCGGTTTTCGCGGCCGTCTCGACCCATCCGGGAGAGGAGAGCTTCGTGCTGGGCGCCCATCTCGATTTGGCGCGTGATTTCCCCGATCTTTTGACCATCGTCGCGCCGCGCGATCCCGCGCGCGGGGAGGAGATCGCCGGCCTTGCGCGAGAGCGCGGGCTGAACGCCGGCTTGCGTTCGCTGGGCGACCTTCCGCGGCGCGAGACGCAAATCTACGTCGCCGACACAATTGGCGAACTGGGCCTGATTTTCCGAAGCGCGGGGGTCGTTTTCATGGGTCGGTCGCTGACGCCGGGCGGCGGCCATAACCCGATCGAACCGGCGAAATTCAGCTGCGCGATCCTTCATGGTCCAAGCGTGGCGGATTTCGCCGAAATTTACGCCGCGCTGGACGCCGCCGGGGCGGCCGTCTCGGTCCTGGATGCGTCGGGACTGGCGCGCGCCGCGCGCGCTCTTCTGTCAAAGCCCGCGCGAATGCGCAAAATGGGCCGAGCCGGAGCGGAGACGGTGCGGCGAATGGGCGGCGCCTCACTGGAGATCATGGCGACCATCGAACCCTATTTGGCCCATGTGGCCGGCGAACGTCGATGAGAGCCTGTCGCGAACATGCGCGCGCCTGATTTTTGGGGAGCGCCGGCCGGCTTTGTCGCAAGGGCCCTCGCTCCCCTTGGGGCGGTTTATGGCGCGGCGGCTCGCGCGCGGCTCGCCCGTTCGGCGCCCCGCGCGAATCTTCCGACCATCGCGATTGGCGGGCTGACGCTGGGCGGGGACGGCAAGACCCCGACGGCGCTGGCGCTGGCGGCGATCTTGCTGGAACGAGGGGAACGGCCCTTCTTTCTGTCGCGTGGCCACGGCCGCCGGAACGGGAGCGCCGCCCCTTTCGTCGTCGATCCGGGCCGCCACGACGCGCGCGATGTCGGAGACGAAGCCCTGCTGTTGGCGCGCGTGGCGCCAACC
>JBAWEN010000162.1:0-2785 GCA_049591215.1 Methylocystis sp.
TGCCCGGCATGGCGGACGAGCGTTTCGCGCGCTCGGTCATCTATCTATGCGCCCATTCGGCGGACGGCGCCATGGGCATCATCCTCAACCGTCCCGCCAGCGTGCGCAACTTCCCCGAACTGCTCGAACAATTACGCGTGATCGACTCCGACGAGCGCATCACGCTGCCGAGCACGGCCAAGGACATTCAGGTGCTGTTTGGCGGGCCGGTGCAGACAGACCGCGGCTTCGTCTTGCATTCGGCGGATTTCCACATCAACAACTCGACCCTGCCGATCGACGAAGGCGTTTCGCTGACCGCCACGATCGACATTTTGCGCGCGATAGCCGTCGGCGAAGGGCCCGACCGGGCGCTGCTGGCGCTCGGCTATGCCGGTTGGGGCGCGGGCCAGCTCGAAAACGAGATCCAGCTCAATGGTTGGCTGCATTGCCCGGCCGATCCAGCCATCGTCTTCGACCGCGACCTCGACACCAAATATTCGCGTGCGTTGCGCTCCATCGGCATCGATCTGGCGAGCTTGTCGGTGACCGCCGGGCACGCGTGAGCGTCCGCTCACGGCGTCGGATTGCTGTGCAGCTGATGAAGAGCGTTGACCCGGGCCTCTATCTCCGGGGTGATCTTAACATCGATAGACCCCATGTCCGTTTCAAGCTGCGCCAGGGTCGTCGCGCCGATGATGTTGGAAGTCACGAAAGGCCGCGACGTCACATAGGCGATGGCGAATTGCGCGGGATCGAGGCCGAGGTCCCTGGCCAGCGCCAGATATTTGTCGATCGCCTCGGCGGCGCCGTTGGTCTCGTATCTCTGACCGCGCTCGAACAGCGTCGTGCGGGCGCCGGGCGGGCGGGCGCCGTTCTGGTATTTGCCGGTCAAATAGCCCTGCGCCAGCGGCGAATAGGCGAGCAATCCGACCTGATCGCGCCAGGCGAACTCCGCCAGCCCCATCTCGAATGTGCGGTTAAGAAAATGATAGGCGTTCTGGATCGAGACCACGCGCGGGCCGACACCCGCCTCCGCGCCGTGCAGGAATCGCGCGACGCCCCAGGGAGTCTCGTTGGAGAGCCCGATATGGCGGACCTTGCCGGCCTTCACCAGCTCGTCCAGCGCCGCCAGCGTCGCCTCGACGGCGACTTCCTCGCGCGCGTTCGGCTGCCGCCAGACGGTTCCATCCGAGCCGAATAGCGGCACGGAGCGGTCCGGCCAATGCAGCTGATAGAGGTCGAGGTAATCGGTTCGCAGCCGCCTCAGCGAGCCTTCGACGGCATAGGCGATGTTCTTCTTGTCGAGTCGCGTGGGCGCGTTGTTTTCGCGAAGCCAGGTCATTTCGCCACGCCCGGCGACCTTGGTGGCGACGATCACCTTGTCGCGGCCGCCCCTCGCCTTGAGCCAGGAGCCGACGATGCGTTCGGTCGAGCCATAAGTCTCGGGGCGCGACGGTATGGAATAGATTTCCGCCGTGTCGAGAAAATTGACGCCGCGCGAAAAGGCGTAATCGAGCTGCGCATGACCCTCGGCCTCGCTGTTCTGCTGACCGAAGGTCATCGTCCCGAGACACAGCGCCGAAACCGAAAGATCGGTTCGGCCGAGCTTGCGATATTCCATGTTGGGGTTCCCCGCGATTCGCCCGCCGACGGGCGCCATTTCCCTATCTTACGGGCAACAGTCCCGCTCGCAAATTCTCCCGAGCCAGCGACACGAGCAAGTCGGTCGTCGCCTTGTCGCCAAGCCATGAATCAACGCGGTCATTGCGGAGCCGCGCGCTATCGCATTTTCGATATCTCTCGTAAGAACCGCTAAGAAATTGCGGCAGCAGCAAATAATCTCCGACGCTTCGCGGCGCATGCGCCGGCGTCAGTTTGAACGTGTAGCTGCCCGGGCAGCCATAGTGCGCGCCGACCGGCGGATAAACCGGAAAGATCGGATAACGAATGAGATCGTCGCACAGATAGTTTTCGCAATCGATGTCGGGAACCGGAATCCCCATGTGTTGCAATAGTTTTTTGGCCACGTCGACCAGCACGAAAGGCTTGGGGTGATTGACGGTGTGCATGAATATCCCGCGACGCGCCCAAAGACCGAGCTCGGCGCTTAAATCCAGGCCGCAGGTTCGCTTGACGCCGTCGATGAGTTCGGCGCTCGCCTCGTTCCAAAAATCGAAATACCTCAGAGCCTCGAAAACGTTCTTGTTGAACAGCGCGTTGGCTTCTCGCGGCGACAGGCCATTGCGAAAGGCGAACAACGCCAGGGCGGAATGATAGGGGCCGAGCGGACCGAACACAGGGGCGCCGTTGTCGTCGCCCGTTCCGCCAGCATAGACACAGTCGGGATGGAACGCGGCGAAAGTTATCATCGGAATCGAAATCGGCTTTTTCAGCAGGCCCCGCAATTCAGCGGAGCCGCCACCGGGAATGAGGCCCGTCGAAAATTCGTGCATCAGCACGTGATCATAGGTCGCGAGAGTTCGGGCGAAGAATTTTAGCGGTAAGCGAGAGAGCGAGGTCACGGGAAAGTGATCGACCCTCGCGGTCGGACACAGCAACTGCATCGAATGGGCGATGCTGAAACTCTGGCAATTGCCGACGACGGCGATGCGCGGACCGGTGGCGCGCAGCGCCCTCCCCGTCATTTTGGCGACGAAGGGTTCGGCTATATATTGATATACCCCGTTCACCTGACAACCCGAAAATCCTTGGGCGATATGACGCGGAAATTGTCGGTGACCGAATCACGTAGGTCCGCCCAACTTCGAGGAACTTTTTCACGCAGGAAATCGAGCGTCGCGTC
>JBAWEN010000163.1:0-2388 GCA_049591215.1 Methylocystis sp.
TGGCGCCGGGCGCGGGGGCCACGGCGAAGGAATATTTGAAACCCGAGCAGCCGCCCCCGTCGACGCCTACCCGAAACACCGCGCCAGGCGCTTCATTGGCGAGAATGCCCGCGATTCGCCGAGCCGCTGCTTCGGTGAGATCGACTCGGGTCGTCGTCTGTGCGCCGCTCATGTGTCTTGTCCCTTTCCCGCGGATCGCGCGAAAATATCGCCGGGCCTCACCACCCGCGTCAAATTACGTTTATCATAGGCGGGCCTTGATGGTCTTTCAATAACGGGAGTTTTTCATTGGCTATCCGCCCGCCTCTGGCGCCCTACGCCTGCGACGCGACGCGCTCGCGCGGGCGGCTCATAGAGGAGGCGCCGTCGCGCACGCGCAGCGAGTTTCAGCGTGACCGCGACCGGATTCTGCACTCGACCGCCTTTCGCCGCCTCGCCCATAAGACGCAGGTGTTCGTTCCGCTCGACGGCGATCATTTTCGCACGCGGCTGACCCATACCATCGAGGTCGGGCAGATCGCGCGGGCGTTGGCGCGGGCGCTGGCGCTCGACGAAGACCTCGCCGAGGCGGTGGCGCTCGCCCATGATCTCGGCCACACGCCCTTTGGCCACGCGGGGGAGGGCGCGCTGACCGACTGCATGGCCGATTTCGGCGGCTTCGACCACAACGCGCAAGCGTTGCGCGTCGTGACCAAGCTGGAGCGCCGTTATGCGCGCTACGACGGACTGGATCTCTGTTGGGAAACCCTGGAAGGACTGGTCAAACACAACGGTCCTCTGGCGGGACCGGCGGCAAAGCGGCGGATCGACCCCTATATTCGCGAATTCGACGCGCTGCTTCCGCTGGAGCTGACGCTCTTTTCCAGCGCCGAGGCGCAGGCCGCCGCGGTCGCCGACGACATCGCCTACAACGCTCACGACATCGACGATGGGCTGCGCGCCGGCCTGTTCGAACTGGACGACATCGCCGGCGTCGATTTCACCGGCGGGTTGCTGGCCGAAGTCGCCGCTCTCTATCCGGGTCTCGAGCGGCAAAGGGTGATCCACGAACTGACGCGCCGCGTCATAACCCGCTTCGTGGAGGACGCGATCGACGAATCTCGGGCGCGGATCGCCAGCGCCGCGCCGAAAAGCGCGCGAGACATCCGCGAGCACGGCGCCGCGCTGGTGGGTTTTTCGCCGGCCATGGCGCAAGCCGAGCGCGAGGTGAAGCGATTTCTGTTCGAGCATATGTATCGCCACGCGAAGGTCATGAGCGTCTGGAAGCAGGCGCGCGAGGCGATTTCATTCCTGTTTCCCGCCTTCATGGCGACCCCGCGCCTGATGCCGCGCGAATGGGCCGAACTCGCCGAAAAAGACGGAGTGGAAGCGCGCGCGCGCGTCGTCGCGGATTATATCGCCGGCATGACCGACCGCTATGCGCTCGGCGAATATCGGCGGCTTTCGGGCAGGGCGGTGGAGCTGTAAGGCCGCCCTCGCGATCCGTCAGGCGAAGGCTTCTCGCGCGAGGACCGGCTGCTCGACGCGCTGGCGCAATGCAAGCCCAGCGAGCGCGATCGACGCCGCCGCGACGGCAGCGCCCGCCGCCATGTCGATAAAATGATGGCCGCCGTCCGCCGGTATCGACAGGAACACCGGAATGGACGCGGCCGCCGCCAGCGGCCCCGCCCAAGGGACGCGCCAGAGCCCATGCACGGTCAAAATGGCTATGACGGTGTGAAACGACGGGCATCCGATGAGGCCGGTCAACTCGTCGAACCGCAGCGGCGGCACGGCGCCAGAGTGCAACGCCAGCAAACCAAGCGATTCCTGTTTCGTCATGGCGAGAAAGAACGGGGGCTGCGCCATTCCCTGAGCATAATGCATGGGAAGAGCCCCGAAACTTGGGAACAGGCACCATGTCCCTATCGTGGCGATCGCCGCGAGCATGAAGGCCAGCGACAGTTGGTCGAGGCGTTCGTAGCGCCGCGTGAACCCGAGCAGCAGGATCGCGGCGACGAATTGGATCAACGAGGAATTATAGGCCAGGGTGGTGGCCTGGGCGACAAACGGATTGGACTTTAGCCAGACCACATAGGCCCACCAGTCCAGTCCGAGCGCGCGGTCGGCCTGGGCCAGGAGCGTGTCGTTCAGCGGACGGCGCAGCGCCAGCGCGAGATAGTTCAGCAGCGCCGCGCAATTGGAAAACAACAGCAGTTGCGACAGCGCGAAGCAGGTGGCGGCTATGCCTTCGTCGCGGCCCAGCACGCGATAGATCAGCCCCAGCGCGCCGACGAAAGCGATGAGAAGGATGGGCAGCACGAAGGTCGCGGGCGCAATCGTTATGGACGTCAGCGGCTGAAACACCAGCAACAGCGCCAAGCAGCCGCCAAGGAGAGTCAGTCGCCA
>JBAWEN010000164.1:0-5101 GCA_049591215.1 Methylocystis sp.
CAAAAAATCCCGAGGCAAGAGGAGCGACGCCATGAAGACGTCGCGCTAAAGCGCCATCTCGCCGCACTACCGTAGCCTAAGCCCAAAGAAGACGCGAGCGCGAGTGCGAAGAAAGCGAGGGTAGCTAATGGTCATCGTGACCGATAAAGCCGTGATAACGAATCGGATAAACAAGGTCTGAACCAACATGCGCGTCGCCGAAGCCGATATTCTGATCCTGCCGGGCTGGAGCGACTCCGGCCCCGATCATTGGCAAAGCCGCTGGCAAAGCAAACTCTCCACCGCGCGGCGGGTGATCCAGCAGGATTGGAGCGCCCCGCGCCGCGACGCATGGCGGGAGACGATCGAGCGCGCGGTTCTCTCCGCCGAGCGTCCGCCCGTCATCGTCGCCCATTCGTTGGGGGGGGTCGCGCTGCTTCACGCCGCCGCGCGAGTCGGCGACAAGATCGCCGGCGCCTTTCTGGTCGCGCCGCCCTCCGAGAGCGTGCTGCGCGAAATTCCCGCCGTCGACAAGGATTTTTTGCCTTTTCCGCGCGCGCGCCTCGGCTTTCCCACGGTGATCGTCGCGGCGAACGACGATCCTTACGCCGAATCGCCTTTCGCACGCGACCTGGCCGCCGATCTCGGCGCGCAATTTCTGGACGCCGGAGCCGCCGGCCACATAAATGTCGCGAGCGGGCACGGCCCCTGGCCGGAGGGCTCGATGGCCTTCGCCAATTTCCTCGCGAAATTATGAGGCGGCGCGGCGTCATCGCGCTTTGCGCGCTGGCCTCGCTCTCCGCGCATTTCGCACGGGCGCAAACCGCCGCGCCCTACGGCCCTCCTCCCCCACCGGCTATGCCGGACAGTTATGCGCGCGACATCGTGGAGGTCGCCGGCGACCCATCTTCGCGGCTCGTCATTTGGCGCCCCGCAGTCGCGGGCGGAACAATGCTGATCGACGCCGAGGACGAGCCTTCGCTCGCGGCGCTCGCCCCGCGCGATTTGTTGCAAATCGCCCGCGCGAAAAAAATGACGGTGCTGTTTTTGGGCGTGGCGCCGGCCTCCCCGGCCCCGGAGAAGCTGCGCGAGACGATAGCGCGTTTGCGCTTGGCTTCGCGGACCAAAAGAATCATCGGCGCGGGCGTCGGTCAAAGCGGGGATTTGCTGCGAAAGATCGCTGGCGAAGACGTCGAGAAATTATTCGACGCGCTGTTGCTGCTGGACGCCGCGCCCTCGAAGCCGCCCAGCAAAAACGCGCCTTTCGCCATTGAGATTTTCGGCTCCGACGCCTATTGGCGATCCGTCCCGCGCGCGCTGGAACCGCGCGCCGCCGAGCCGGGCAATCGGCGCGTATTTTTTCTCGCCGGCGGCGCGGCGTCGGGCGCGTTGGAGACCAACTGCGCGGCGCCGGTCAATGACCGCTCCGCCGAACCGGCGCGGCGCGCGCTTCTCGTCGCGCTCGACGATTTTTTACTGGGCGGCCCGCCGCCGCCGGCGTCGCGCCGCGCCGATCTCGCGCCGGCCGAATCACTCGCCTGGCCCAAAATCCCCGGCCTCCCCGCGCCACCGCCTGGCGCGCGTCTCGTCCCAAAAATCGACGTGGACGGCAATGAGTCGAGCGGCCTGCGCCTGCCGGATCAGGCTCTGCCCATCGCGACCTTCACCGGCTGGAACGCCGCCCGGGACAGGGCCAAAGGCGATTGCGCCTCTGGCGCGAAACTTCCGTTCCCCATCTCCCGCGCGGCGCGCGAGGCGAGCGGCGATCCGCGCCAGTCGCTGCCGGAGCGCTATGGCTCACGCGCCTATTTCGTCGGCGCGCTGCGCTCGGTCGCCGACCGGCTGGTGAAGGAGCGCCTGCTGCTGCCGCAAGACGCGGACGCCTATGTCGCCGCCGGCAAGGAAGCGCCATTTTGACGAAGGCTCCGGCCCGGGGCGCGCGGCCGGGCAGCGCCGGGGCGTCGAAACTTCAGCGCGTTGAAATTCCCTGGCTTGAAAAGCGCGCCGCGCTCCGGCATATAGGCCCGGCCGCGTCTTCAAAGGCGCGCAGCGGTGGAGACGTGGCCGAGAGGCTGAAGGCGACGGTTTGCTAAATCGTTATAGGGGAAACTCTATCGTGGGTTCGAATCCCACCGTCTCCGCCATCTCAGCGAGATATCTATCGGATTGCGCTTAGATATTGCTCTCAACAAAAAGCCTTCCCCACCCATTTTCCCACAGCGGACTGAGGCAGGCAATGGCCGACAATTTAGCTTTGTCGCCTTCCCCGGATCCGAACTGGTGCGCCGCTGCTAGGCTGAAATTGGAAATTCGGGGAACGGGCAGGGGGAAATTGGTGGACGCCAATACTCCCTTCAAACGCGCCGGATCAGACAAACCAGCAAGAGCAGGACGATAGCGCCGCCCGTGGCGTTCAGACTGGTGCGCACGAGCCCGGTTCCAAAATGAACGCCGAGCCGAGGCGCCAGAGAGTTTCCGATATAGGCGCCGATCACCCCGACGATGACATCGCCAACGATCCCCATTCCGTATTTCGTCACGAACTTCGCGCCGATCCATCCGACGAGGAGGCCGGTCAACAGAATGACGGCGAGGCTTTGATAGGGCAGATGCAGGGCGGGCAGATGCATGCGGTTTCCATAATTGAGACACTAGGCCGAGACCGGCGATGATGGTCCACGGGAGCACGCGCACCATGGTTCCGCCCCTTTATCCCAGTTGAGTTTATCAGACGATCCGATCAATCACTTCGCGGATGCGTTCCAAGTAGACTTTTTGGGCCGAATCACATCCTTGGCGAATGAAAGTCGGCAATCGGCTAAACCACTGCGAAGGGTCAGTAAAGCGAACGCCGAGGAATTGCTCGATCGTCGCGTCTCGAAGCATGCATCGATGGGGCCCCGCTTCGGGCATTTCCACTTCGATCACGGTCCTTCGCAACTCCTCGAGGGCCAGCCGAGCTTCAATTTCGGACGCCGATTGACAGGCCTGACCATGCAGATCAACAAGGTCGCTCACGTCTCGATCGACCTCGTCGCCAAACGCAAGACGATGGTGAGCCATGCGGAAGCCCATTAAGCCGACCGTCCCATTCTCCGAAGTCGAAAAAGCGAGCGTCACCGCGGCTTGCGAACGATTGATCGGCGAGTTCCTGAGGCCGCGCTTCCTGCCCGTGATCCGGCCCACGGAGTTCAACTATCCGGTCGACATTCTCGGCAAATGGCGCGGCGCCAACTATCGCTTTATCCAGCGCTACCGCTCAGGCTTCTCGGAGAATCTCGGCGAGGAGTTCGATGCTCCTTTCGCTCGACTCGACTGGATCGGCCGGGATCGCTTCGACATCCAGTGGCATCGCCACACCGGAGAATGGTTCCGTCTGCATCGCGGCCTCACTCTCGCCAACGCCATCGAGACGCTCAAATCCGACGGAATCCTGCACCCCTTATAGGCTAAACCGCCAGCCCTGCGGCCTTCGGCGGAGGCTTACTCCAAATATAAGTGACCGTCATTTGAACCTCTCGTTACCGAGTCCTCAACCACGCGCACTAGAGCGCAGGGATCACCGAGGCGCTGTGCGGGGGCGCACGTGGGAATCTCCGGCGCCGCCGAATGAGCAGGCCTAGGTCGGGTAAGTTTGGCGAGCCCCATCGAAGGGTCTCGGTCTGGTGGACAAACCTCTACCGCCCGCTACAACTCCGCTGAATACGCGGCGACCGCGTCTTCATTCCATTCGAGACCGACGCCCGGCGTATCAGGAATGTGCAACATGCCGTCGAGGATTTTATACGGCTCTTGCAAAACAGGATCGGCCCAGTTCTGCCATTCCAGCCAATGCGCCGTCTCGGTGACGCGCATGACATGCGCGGCGACCTCGGGGTAAAGGTGAGTGGAGATGGGAACGCCCGCGGCTCCCGCGATCGCGGCTGCTCTGAGCCAGCCAGTGACGCCGCCGATGCGCATGAAATCCGGCATCACTAAGTCGCAAGCTTTCATCTGAAGCGCGCGATGGAGGTCGCGAACGCCATAGAAATTTTCGCCGATTTGAATTGGCGTTTTCAGTCGGGAGGACAGCCGGGCGAAGCCGTCGAAATTGTCGTAAACGATCGGCTCCTCGATCCAGTCGAGACCCAGGTCGTCGATCGCTTGGCAGCGGCGCAATGCTTCGGCGAGATCGAGACCCTGGTTGAAGTCGACCATTAAGTGAACACCATCGCCAACCGAAGCGCGAACGGCGTGGATAGCTCTGAGATCATCCCGCGCGTTCTCCCGCCCGAGCCGAAGTTTGAGGCCGATGAAGCCTCCTTCGTCGCGCAGTTCGATCGCCTCCTCCGCGAGCCGCTCCGGCTCCCTGAGCCAAAGCCCATTGCTGTTGTACGCCTTCACGGGTCCGACCGTGCCCCCTAGAAGCACGCACAGCGGCAGGCGGGCGGCCTTCGCCAGCGCGTCCCAAGCCGCCATGTCGAGCCCCGACACGGCGATCATCGCGAGGCCCTGATAACCCACGAAATGGAGAGATTTGCGGGCAAGTTCGTAGATTTCGATCGGCGCCACGCGACGCCCCTTGAGCATCTCGCCGAAATCATGAAGCGCGGGGATCAGATATCGCATCGCCTTGATGGTGTATGGTTCGAGATAGCTTCGACCAACGACGCCTTCCTCAGTCAACAGGTCGATCAGAATAAGCGGCCAATCAGGGAGGGTCGCTATCCGCGCGACAATGGGCCGCTTCAGCTTTAGCACGACCGCTCGCGCCCGGATCGATCGTAACGTCAAGGACTCAAGTCGCATCGGGAGCGATCCGCTTTGGTGTTTTGGAGGAAATCGCGTGCGCGCCTCGTCGTTCAATTACTCCGCATATTGAGCAATTCCAGTCCCGAACGACCAATTCTCCTTTTGAACCTCGACGAGATTGATGAATACGTCCTCGGGACGAAGCCCCAGTCGGGCATGGAGAGCGTCGGCCACGGCCTTGTAGAACGCTTTCTTTTGCTCGATGGTTCGACCGGCGTTGAGCGTTAATTGGATAAAGATGCAATCTTGAGTGCGCCGAACGCCAAGATAATTTTCGTCGGCGACCAATGCGCCGATCGGATGCTCGGCGATGACCTGGAAACGGTCGTCC
>JBAWEN010000165.1:0-12361 GCA_049591215.1 Methylocystis sp.
GTGGAAGCCTATCTCGCGCAATGTCCTTATCCGCTCAAGCGCGAGGGGCCGCTGTTCGTCGGCGCCCAGGGCGGTCCGCTCTCGCCGCGCATCGTGCAACTGACGATGGAGCGCCTGCGCGGCGCGCTCGGCCTGCCCGACAGCGCGACGCCGCACGCGCTGCGGCACTCCTTCGCGACGCATCTTTTGGGGCGGGGCGGCGATTTGCGCACGATTCAGGAATTGCTCGGCCATGCCTCGCTCTCGACGACGCAGATTTACACCGCCGTGGACAAGACCCGCCTGTTCGAAGCCTATCGTCTGGCGCATCCGCGCGCGGATTAGAAGGCGGTCTCTTCACGCCATCATCCGCCTTACGGCCGCGATCCACGCCTCATTGGCGCGGGCTGAGAAATGCAGTCCATCGTCGGTCATCTCCGGTCTGCGGACGCCGCCCGTCGAGACCTCCGGGTTGAGATCGACCACGGCGACGCCATGCTCCGCGCAGAGCGCCGCCATCCGGCGATTGGCCGCCTCGATTCGCTCGCTGTAAGCGGGCTCGGCCACATGCGGCATGAGGGTGAATATCGCCCTCGCGCTATCGTCCAGGCGACGCAGCAAGGCGCGAAAATCATGCTCGATTTGCTCCAGCGGCGCATCGAGAAAGAGAATATCGTTGAGGCCGCCGTCGATGACCACATATCGCGCCGCGATCCCCCGCGCCCGCGAGATCTGCCCGCCGATCTCCTTGAGCGTCGCGCCGCCCTTCGCCAAGGTCAGCACGCCCAAGGGACGCCGCGACAGCTTTGCGAACGGACAGCAGGCCGCCAGGCTGTCGCCGACGACGATGATTCGCGGCGCGGTCCAACGCTGGTTTCGCGCCAGGGAAAGCAACATGGCGTCTCGCGCCCCGCGATCGAGGGTCGCGAAAACCGCCACCTTCGCCGCGAGCAAGAATGCGGCGACGAGCAAAATGCCAACCAAGGTCACGCTCGATCTTCCGCGTCCATGGGGTCGCTCCAGCATCTCGTTTGCAACCTGGCGCCAAACGACACATACTCTAATTATAAATTTAGTCGCCCAATTTTCGAGGCGCCGCAGGTTTCGTTTGCGCGCCAAAGCGGTGATTTGAATAATTTTTGGCGGGCGCGACTTTGTGGCGGCCGCGCGCTTGCATAGTCGAGAATCTAAGTTAAATACACGACTTGTAACAAGGAATCGCAATGGAAGATTTTCTCTCGGATGGCGTCGGAATATCGTATCTGGATTTCGAGCCGCTGGCCGCGGATCGGCATGAGCCGATCGTGCTCATACACGGATTCGCTTCCACCCATGCGGTGAACTGGCTCTTCACGCAATGGGTCAAGACGCTGACGGAAGACGGACGGCGCGTGGTCCTGTTCGACAACCGCGGGCACGGCCGTTCGGAAAAGCTCTACGATCCCGCCGCCTACAGCTATGACGCGATGGCGGGCGACGTGGCGCGCCTCATGGACCATCTGTCGATCGAGCGGGCGGACATCATGGGCTATTCGATGGGCGCCCGCATCGCGACTTACTTTGCCCTGGCCTATCCCCAGCGCGCGCGATCCTTGCTGCTGGGAGGGGTCGGCGTCAGCCTGATCGAACGGGACGCGATGGCGCCCGGGATGGCGGAGGCGATGGAGATCGAACGGATCGAAGACATCGACGACCCCGGCCTCAAGATATTTCGAGGCTTCGCCGAATCGACCCGCAGCGATCTTCGGGCGCTCGCGGCTTGCGTGCGCGGCTGCGGCAGAGGCCTCGACCCCGCCGCCCTTTCGAAGATCACGGCTCCGACCCTGGTCTGCGTCGGCACGCGCGACGATGTGGCGGGCGACCCGCATCCGCTCGGGCCGCTCATCCCGAATGTGCGGATTGTCGACATTCCCGGGCGCGACCACAACCGCGCCGTCGGCGATCGGATTTACAAACAGGCGGTGCTGGAATTTCTGGCGGCGCGCCCCTAATTGAGAAGCCTGCCGCCGCGCAGTGCCACGCCCTTCCGGGCATGGGATAATCGCGAGACGAGGGACCGAATGGCCCGCGCGAAACCAGCCGCGAGTTCCGCATTGGATCCGTTGTTCCTCCGCTTGCGCGGCGAGGCAGACGAGGCGCTGCGGCGCGAGCCCGATCTCGGCGGCCTGATCTATGGCGCGGTGCTGGCCCAGGACAGCTTGGAGAGCGTCATCGGTCACCGTATCGCGCAACGGCTCGATCGGCCGGAGGCGCCTTATCCGGTCATTCGTCAGGCCTTCGCCGAACATGTGGCCCGCGCCCCGGAGATAGGCGCGGCGATTCGCGCCGATCTGCTCGCCGTGCTCGACCGCGATCCCGCTTGCAATCGGCTGCTGGAGCCAGTGCTCTACTTCAAGGGCTTTCACGCGATCCAGACCCATCGACTGGCGCATGCGCTGTGGAGCAGCGGGCGCAGCGATTTCGCGCTGTGCCTGCAATCGCTGTCCGCGCAGATTTTTCAAACGGACATTCACCCCGCGGCGAGGATCGGCCGCGGCTTCTTTCTCGATCACGCGACCGGTGTGGTGATCGGCGCGACCGCCGTGGTCGAGGACGACGTCTCCATGTTGCATGGTGTGACGCTCGGCGGCAGCGGCACGACGGCCGGCGAACGCCACCCCAAGGTGCGGCATGGCGTGCTGATCGGCGCGGGCGCGCAGATCCTCGGCAATATCGAGATCGGAGCCCGCGCGCTGATCGCGGCCGGATCGGTCGTGCTCGACAATGTGCCCCCGCATAAAATCGTGGCCGGCGTGCCGGCGCGCATCGTCGGCGAGGCGGGCGCCGCGGAGCCGGCCAGCGCCATGGATCAGGTCCATGACGTGATCGACGCGGGAATTTGAGTCGGACCCGCGAAAAAGCGCTGATTTCTTTACTATTAACAAAAATGGGCCGGGATTTGTGAGGCGCGCATTAATGTTTCCACGGCAATGTGGGCGCGTCCGATCCCCCGTCGCCCGAGCATCAAGCCGCCAGGCTCCCCCGCCTTTTGTCAGGCTCGAAACTCCGGCTTCGGTTGAGTGGTTCTCTATTTGTAAGCGTAGCCGACATGAGTGAAGTCACAGCCGAGATGATCGAGCGCGGCCGTGGGATCGATCCCAAGGTCGCGACCGCGCGCCGCAAGCGCGGCGCCAAGGTTCAGCGCGCGAGAGAGCGCCTCACCACTTCGGACACGGGACATCGCGGCAGCGATCTCGCTTTGCTGCGCGGTTATGCGGTGACGCGCGAAAGTTCGGCGTTTTCCGGCTTCTGTCTGATCGCGATGGTGTCTTTCCTCGCCTTCTACTGGATCAAGTCCAATGTCGTGCTGATCTGGGCGGTGATGGCCTTCTCCAGTCTGATTCTATGTTATGGCGTCGCGAAAAACCTCGGCGATCTCGAAGACGAGCGCATCACCGTCAAATTGTGGAGCACGCGGTTCATAGCGGCGGAATTTGTTCACGGACTCGCCTGGGCAAGTCTCGTGACCTTGCTTGGCCCGGTCGCCGACGCGAACGCCAAGGTCTTCATGATTGTCATTCTTTTGCTGGCCGCCGCCTTCAACTGCATGATCACCGCGACGATACCCCTGGCGGTCTACGCGACGATCTTGCCGATCTCACTCGCGACGTTGCTGGCGATTGGATTTCGCGACTTTTCGGACACATCCACGGCCCTGCTGGCGGTCGTCGGCTCCGCGCAGCTGTTCTTTTTCGTTCTCGCCAAGCGCTTTCATCAACTCTCCTGCGAGAGCGTGTTCTATCGCGCCGAAAAAGGCGAGCTTATCACCGAACTGGAACAGGCCAAGGCCAACTCCGACGAAGCGCGCCGGCGCTCGGACGAAGCCAATCTCGCCAAGTCGCGCTTTCTGGCCACGATGAGTCACGAATTGCGCACGCCGCTCAACGCCATTCTGGGTTTTTCCGAGGTGCTGAAGGGCGAGTTGTTCGGCTCGCATGCCAATCCGACCTATAAGGACTACGCGAACGATATTCATGCCAGCGGGCAGCATCTCCTGATGTTGATCAACGAGATTCTCGATTTGTCGCGCGTCGAGGCGGGGCGCTATGAGCTGAAGGAAGAAAGCGTTTCGCTGACGGGAATCGCGCAGGAATGCCGCCACTTGCTCGCCATTCGCGCGCAGAAGCGCGACGTCAAGGTGGTGGAGCTGATGGAGCCCGACTTGCCGCGCATCTGGGCGGACGAGCGCGCCATGCGCCAGATCGTGCTCAACCTGCTCACCAATGCGATCAAATTCACGCCCCAGGGAGGTCAGGTCACGATCAGGGTCGGTTGGACCAGCGCCGGCGGCCAGTATCTCGCGATCAAGGACACAGGCCCAGGCATTCCCGAAGGGGAGATAGAGGTCGTGATGTCGGCCTTCGGGCGCGGCGCGCTGGCGCAAAAAAACGCCGACGAAGGCTCGGGCCTGGGGCTGCCGATCGTCAAGGGTCTGATCGAGCTGCACGGCGGGCGGTTCTTGCTTAAATCCAAGGTCCGCGAGGGCACGGACGCCATTGTCGCGCTGCCGCCCCAGCGCGTGATGAACGCGCTGCCCAAGATAGCGACCAAGGGCGAAGCCAAGCCCGGCCCACGCTTCGCCTCGGCGTAGAGCTGGCGTCCGCGGCCACGCGGGAGTAGGAGAGGCGTTTAGCTCTCTCCCGTCCGTCGAGGCCATGAGCCATTCCATGTCCAACCTTCCCGGCGACTCCGCGCTGGTGCTGTTCTCCGGCGGACAGGACTCGACCACCTGCCTCGCCTATGCGTTGGCGCGCTTCGCGCGCGTCGAGACGATCGGCTTCGACTATGGCCAGCGTCACGTCGTCGAACTCGGCCGGCGGGCGGTTCTGCGCGCGCGGCTGGCGGAAATGTCGCCGGCGTGGCGTTCGCGGCTTGGCGATGATCACACCGTGGCCATACCCGCGCTGGGCGAAATCTCCCAGACGGCGCTGACCCGGGAGACCGAGATCGCCTTTAGCGCCTCCGGCCTGCCCAACACCTTTGTGCCCGGGCGCAATATTTTGTTCCTGACCTTCGCCGCCGCCCTGGCTTACCGACGCGGCATCGGCACGCTCGTCGGCGGCATGTGCGAAACCGATTATTCCGGCTATCCCGATTGCCGCGACGCGACGATTCGCGCGACCCAGACGGCGCTTTCGCTGGGCATGGACAGGGCGTTCACGATCCTCACGCCGCTGATGCAGCTCGATAAGGCCGCCACCTGGCGCCTCGCCGAGGAGCTGGGCGGCGAAAGCCTGACGCGCCTGATCGTGGAAGAGACGCACACATGTTATCTGGGCGAGCGCGGCAAGCGCTTCGACTGGGGATACGGCTGCGGCGCCTGCCCCGCCTGCCAGCTCCGCGCCGCCGGCTGGGAGAAGTTTTCGCGCGAGAAGGCTGGCGGGGAATAGTTTGAAATTCCGCAAAGCCCCATTTGCGGACCTTCGCGCGCGGTTCCATAATTGCAGTCGCAAGAACGCCGGTGCTTTAGCTTTTGCCCATTCTCTCAGCGCCCCTATTCTTGTTTTGAACAAGGAGGGCAAAGGCGGCCCATCCGGCATCGTAGGGCATAGTTGATGCTGTCAGAAAACGAGATCACCCGTTGGAGGACGATTGCCCCGTCCCTTGTTACTTTGGATTTTCACGATAGGGCTGTCGTTTACCGACAAGGTGATCGGTTGGCGAGTTTGTTTTGGCTGCTGAAGGGAATCGTCAAACTGTCTCACATCACGGAAGGAGGAATTCAACTAACCACCGATGTGATGGGACCGGGCGGCGTATTCGGGGGCACATTGGCCGCACATATATCGGAACACACGGCGACATCGTTGGGTGAAATTCACGTAGCCAAAGTTACGCATGAGGATCTAGACAGTCTCGTACGCGAGAGTCCGGCATTCGCCGCTTTCCTCTGCGCCGAACTCGAGGCCTGGCAGAAACGGACGGAACGGAAACTGATCACTGTCCTCACCAAAAAGGTCGAGACACGACTCGTTGAAACCCTGCGCGAACTCGCCCTGGTGTTTGGGACTCCGTGCCCACATGGGTACGCGCTCGAGATTCCGCTTACTCAGCAAGACATTGCCGATCTGGTGTATGCTAGTCGGCCTGTGGTGACCAAAGCCTTGAATGCCTTGCGTCGCCGGGGCGTGCTCGACTACCGGCGGGAACTGATATGCGTGAACCATACCGCTCTAGAGTCGGCCGCGTAATCGAGACGGATCGATTTGTAATCTCGATTACAGACGTGCGAACGGCGGCTCGCTAAATTTCCTCCTTGCTCGGTCGAAGGCATTGGTCCCTTCCGCCATTGCCGAGAAGGAGAAAACTCATGAAGCCCATCACGCCGATCACACACGGGTATTTGGATTACGTCACAGTCGCCGTGTTTCTGTTAGCGCCAAAACTGTTGGGGTTTGAGGGTCTGCCAGCGCTGCTGTCTTGGACGCTGGCCGGCGTGCATTTGGCGCTCACGGTAGCGACGGATTTCCCGCTCGGCTGGCTCCCTTGGCTGCCATTTTGGATTCACGGATGGATCGAAAGGATCGTTGGCCCCGCATTGGTCCTCGTCGCCTTCGTGCCGACTTTTTCCGGTGGCGGCTCGGCATTTGGTTTTTACCTGCTTATGGGGCTCGTGATCATAGCCGTGGGCTGGTTGACCGACTATTCTGGAGAGACGAAAAAAGCGCTCAATCCGAGTCTTTGAAATCGGTTCCATTCCCCGGGGGTTGGCGAATGGGGTCAAGAGCAGAAATTCAAAGCCGCCCACGACGGCTAACGCTTTTGCCTTGATCGGCGCGGCGATTTGGGGCATAGACCGCCCTCACGAGCCGCTGGGCGTTCATCCCGGCCGATTTTATTTTGCCGAGGAACTAGAGATGAAAGTCCGCAACTCCCTGAAATCCCTGCGTAGCCGTCACCGCGCCAACCAGCTGGTGCGACGCAAGGGCCGCGTCTACATTATCAACAAGGTGCAGAAGCGCTTCAAGGCTCGCCAAGGCTGAGCCTTTCGCCCGCTGCTAAACCGCTTTTCAATCCGCGCGCCCCATGGGTTCGCGGATTTTGCTTTTTATAACTTTGCTCTTTCAGACGCCCATCAGCGCTTCGACGTGAGCGGCGGCGGAGGTTGCCAGCGCTTCGAGATCGTAGCCGCCTTCGAGAAAAGAAACGACTCGCCCGTGGCACCGCCGGTCGGCGATGTCGAGCAGCCGCTTCGTCACCTCCGAAAAATCCCGTTCGTCGAGCAGCAGTCCGCCGAGCGGATCGCGCCGATGCCCGTCGAAGCCCGCGGAAATCAATATTAAGTCCGGCGCGAAGTCGTTTATGCGCGGCAATATTCTATCGGCGAAGGCTTCCTGGAACGCGTCGCCGCTCGCGCCGGAAAACAGCGGCGCGTTGACGACAGTGTCGAACTCGCCCGTCTCGTTGCGCCCGCCCGTTCCCGGATAAAACGGCGCCTGATGCGTGGAGCAAAACAGCACGCTCTTGTCGGCCCAAAAAATCTCTTGCGTCCCATTGCCGTGATGAACGTCGAAATCGACGATCGCCACGCGCTCGGCGCCTTGCGTCGCCTGGGCGTGGCGCGCGGCTATGGCGATATTGTTCAGGAAGCAGAAGCCCATCGGCGTGGCCACGCCGGCGTGATGGCCGGGAGGCCGCACCGCGACAAAGGCGGTGTCCGCGCCGCCGGACATCACGGCGTCGACGGCCGCGACGCCGCCGCCGGCGGCGTACTGGGCGGCTTCCAGCGTTTTGGGGTTCATCGCGGTGTCGGCGTCGAGCGCGGCGAGACCTTCTCTTGGCGACGCCTGTTCCAATGCGTCGAGATAGCTCTCGCGATGCGCGCGACATAGCGCCTCGCGCGGCGGGAAGGGCGCGACGAGGCGCTCCAGGCGCTTGAATTTTTCGGCGCCCAACGCTGCTTCGATGGCGCGCAGCCTGTCCGGCCGCTCGGGATGGCCCGGGCCCATGTCGTGATCGAGCGAACTTGGATGCGAGACGATCAGCGTGCGCAAAATTTCAGCCCCAGGTTTACAGACGAACGCATGGAGGCTCGGCCATCCGGCGTCTTATTCGAACCGATTCGCTCACGAAGGCGCCACTGTGGCGCCAAAGACACACAGCGGCAAAATTCCGCGGCGACTCCCCAAAGTCGGCAAAACTATGGTAACCAGAAGTCTAATGATCTTTTGCGGCGTAGAGGAGCTTTTTTATGCGGATGAGAACATTTGTCGCCGCGGCGTTGGCGACCGTCTGCTTGGCCGGCTGCAACGGAGTTCGTTTGCCCGACCCGAAGGTCAGCGGACGCGATGCGGAGTTTCTGGCGTTGGCCCCCAAGGCCGAAATCCCTAACGACTTCGAGCGATATGAAGTCGAGTACAAGACCAGCGAGCCCGTGGGATCGATCATCGTCGATTCGCACAACCACTACCTCTACTTCATCCAGCCCGGCGGCAAGGCGATTCGCTACGGCGTCGCCACCGGACAGGACGCCATGGGCTGGACCGGCCGCGCCAGTGTCGGCCAGATGCAAGAATGGCCGCGCTGGATGCCGCCCAAGGACATGTTGGAGCGCTGGCCGCATTTGCAGCCGACCGCCGACGCCGGCGGCCTGCCCGGCGGCCCCGACAATCCGCTCGGCTCGCGCGCGCTCTACCTATATCAGAACGGCAAGGATTCGCTGTATCGCATCCACGGCACCAATGAGCCGGAGAAGATCGGCCAGGGCGTATCCTCGGGCTGCATCCGCATGCGCGACATCGACGCGATCGACCTATACAATCGGGTGAAGATCGGGACGCTTGTCCTGGTGATCTAACCTTCTCGGCTTCAGCGCTTTTCCCCCGTGAAAGGCGCTGATCGGTCCGCCCGGCTTCGGATTCGTGGCGCGCTCTTGCGCCGGGGCGGCCGGCGGGTGTATAGAGACGTTCATTCCATCTCATAACGGTCATTCTCGAATGATCGCCGATTGAGAGTGGGTCCACGCCCGGACCCGCTCTTTTTCTTTTGGACCCGATCAAATAGGCGCCTGGAGAGGCAAGGCTTGACGCAAAACGCCGACATCGTTCACGCTACGCTCGACGAGCCGCGTCTCGTTTCCGAGACCGGCGTCGCCGCGCGCGTCGCCGCGATCGCCAGTCCCGTGCTGGAGCAACTCGGCCTGCGGCTGGTGCGCGTCCGGCTGTTGGCGCAAAGCGGCCAGACCTTGCAGATCATGGCCGAGCGCCCCGACGGGACCATGTCCGTTGGCGACTGCGAAGCCTCGAGCCAGGCGCTTTCGCCCGAACTCGATGTCGCCGACCCCATCCCCGGCGAATATCGCCTGGAAATTTCTTCACCGGGCATCGACCGGCCGCTGGTGCGGGTTTCCGACTGGCGGCGCGCGGTCGGCCACGAGGCCAAGATCGAACTGACGCAGCCGCACGGCGACGGCCGCAAGCGCTTTCGCGGCGTGATAAACGGCGTCGAAGGCGAGGGCCGCGACGCGATCCTGACGCTGGAGCGCAATGACGCCGGCGCCGACGAGGAAAAGATCGTGCGCCTGTCGCTGCGCGATCTCGACGAAGGCAAGCTGATGCTGACCGAGGCGCTGATTCGCGCCTCGCTGCGCGCGGCCAAGGCGGCCGCCGAAACGACGGGCGCGGAGAACGCCGAGCAAGACGCCGAATCGTCGCCGGACGAATCTCCGCGCCGCGGACCCGGCCGTTTCGCGTCGAAGGCGCGACAAAAACCCAAGCCGCTGGTTCCGGCCGGCGTGCAGACCCATTTTAAGAAAAAGGGAAGCGAATCGGGTTCTTCGCGAAGCTAAGGGGCAGCGCGCAGGATCGTCGGTTCGCCGCAAGGAGACGAAACAATGGCTGTCAGCGCCAATCGACTGGAGATTTTGCAAATCGCCGAAGCTGTCGCGCGCGAAAAATCGATCGATCGCTCGATCGTCATCGCCTCGATGGAGGACGCGCTGCAAAAGGCGGCGCGCTCGCGTTACGGCCAGGAGACCGAGGTGCGCGCCGAAATCAATCCGCGCACTGGCGAGGTGCGCTTTTCGCGCCTGATGCTGGTCGTCGACGCCGTGGACAATGACGCGACGCAAATCTCGATGGCCGAGGCGCGTAAGCGCAATCCGGCGGCGCAGCCCGGCGACTGGATTTCCGAGACCCTGCCGCCGTTCGATTTTGGCCGCATCGCCGCGCAATCGGCCAAGCAGATCATCGTGCAGAAGGTGCGGGAGGCCGAGCGCGACCGGCAATACGAAGAGTTCAAGGACCGCATCGGCGAGATCGTCAACGGCGTCGTCAAGCGGGTCGAATATGGCAATGTCATCATCGACCTCGGTCGCGGCGAGGGCATTGTTCGCCGCGACGAAATGATCCCGCGCGAAACTTTCCGTCCGGGTGACCGCTTGCGCGCCTATGTCTACGACGTGCGTCGGGAACAGCGCGGGCCGCAGATTTTTCTCTCGCGCACGCATCCGCAATTCATGGCTAAGCTGTTCAAGCAGGAAGTGCCGGAAATCTACGACGGCGTGATCGAGATCAAATCGGTCGCGCGCGATCCCGGTTCGCGCGCGAAGATCGCCGTGGTCTCGCGCGATTCGTCGATCGATCCGGTCGGCGCCTGCGTCGGCATGCGCGGCTCGCGCGTGCAGGCGGTGGTGGGCGAACTGCAGGGCGAGCGCATCGACATCATTCCCTGGTCGGCGGACGCCGCCACCTTTATCGTCAACGCGCTGCAGCCGGCGGAAGTCGTCAAGGTGGTGCTGGACGAAGACTCCAACCGCATCGAAGTCGTCGTGCCCGACGATCAACTGTCGCTGGCCATCGGTCGGCGCGGCCAGAACGTGCGGCTCGCCTCGCAACTAACCGGATGGGACATCGACATTTTGACCGAGGCAGAAGAATCGGAGCGCCGCCAGAAGGAATTCGACGAGCGCACGCGCGTATTCATGAAGGCGATCGACGTCGACGAAGTCGTGGGACGACTGCTCGCGTCGGAAGGGTTTCGCTCGGTGGAGGATTTGGCCTTCGTCGAGCCGACCGAACTCGCGTCGATCGAAGGGTTCGACGAGGATACGGCGCTGGAAATCCAGAATCGCGCCAAAGCCTATCTCGAGCGCGTCGAATTGGAGAACGAGGCGCGTCGCAAGGAACTTGGCGTCGCCGACGAGTTGAAGGAGATCGACGGTATCACCTCGGAGATGCTCGTCAGGCTCGGCGAAAACGACGTGAAGACGATAGAGGATTTCGCGGGCTGCGTGCCCGACGATCTCGTCGGCTGGAGCGAGAAGAAGGACGGCGAGACGACCAAGCACGACGGCTTTCTTACCGGCCTCGATCTGTCGCGCGAGGAAGCCGAGACGATGATCATGGCGGCGCGCGTGAGCGTCGGGTGGATCGAGGCGGCGCTTCCCGAGGCCGCGCCGGACGCCGCCGAACACGCGCCACAATAGGGAGCCGCTTAGCCCGTGAGAGAAGCCCAGTCCCCTGAACGCACCTGCATCGTCACCCGCCGGCAAGACGCGCCGGAGGGGATGATCCGTTTCGTGCGCGCGCCGGACGGGGCCGTGGCGCCGGACATAAGGTCGCGTTTGCCCGGACGCGGCGTCTGGGTGACCGCCCGGGCCGATCTTGTCGCCGAGGCCGCTCGCAAACAGGCGTTTTCGCGCGGCCTCAAGGCGAAGGCCGCGGCGGCGGTGACGCTCGCGGGGGACGTCGACGCCTTGCTCGAAGCCGATTGCTTGCAGATGCTGGCGCTCGCCAACAAGGCAGGCCTGGTCATCACGGGCTTTGGCAAGGTCGCCACCGCGCTGGAAAAAGGCGAGGCGCGCGTGCTCATCGAAGCGATCAACGGCGGCGAGGACGGCCGGCGAAAAATCGGGCAGTGCGCCCGTCGCGGCGAGGCAGCGACAAGGACCGCCGCGAAAATCGTCACAATATTTACGTCTAGCCAATTGGATTTGGCGTTGGGCCGCACAAATGTGATACATGCTGCGCTCGCGGCTGGCGGACCCTCGGAGGCCTTTCTGTCGCGGTGCGTCAGATTGACCCTTTATCGGGGCGGGACTACAGCCGATTCGTTGGCGCGCGAAGGCGCTGAAAGCCAGGCGCCGCCGAGTGAAAACGCGGATGCGTTAGAAAATTTGATGGGAATGGGTCGCGCAGACCCGAGATCGGACAGTGAATGAGCGAAACCGAGAACAGCGGCGACAAAACCTTGACCGTGACTCCGTCGAAAACGCTGCACCTCAAGCAGCGCCCGTCGGAGACCGGCATGGTGAGCCAGCGCTTCTCCCACGGCCGCACCAAGACGGTCGTGGTCGAGACGGTCAAGCGGCACGCGCGCGGAAAGGTCGAGACGAAGCCACAGG
>JBAWEN010000166.1:0-2521 GCA_049591215.1 Methylocystis sp.
GGCAAAGCGCCGCGAATGAAATAAGAGAAGCGCGCCCTCGCGATTTTTGATCGCCAGGCCGCTTCATGGCGTCGAACCAAGCAACGGAAGCCGATGCCCAGAGATCCCTTAAGCGCGGATCCCCTAACCGCCGCCTTCGACGCCGCGCGACAAGCCGCTGAAGCCGGCGAGGTTCCGGTCGGCGCGAGCGTGGCGCGGGCGGGGCGAATCCTCGCGGTCGCCGGCAACCGCACGCTACGCGACCGCGATCCGACCGCTCACGCCGAGATTCTGGCGATTCGCGCGGCGTGCAAGGAGATCGGACAAGAACGACTCGTCGATTGCGACCTCTATGTCACGCTGGAGCCTTGCGCCATGTGCGCCGGGGCGATCTCGCTGGCGCGCATTCGCCGACTATATTTTGGAGCGGAGGACGTAAAGGGGGGCGGCGTCGAACACGGCCCGCGCTTTTTCTCGCAGCCGACCTGCCACCATGCGCCGGATGTCTACGGGGGGCTGCGCGAGAGCGAAGCCGCGCGGCTGCTGCGGGATTTCTTCCTGGCGCGACGCTAGAGCAAGCTCTTAAAAAAGTTGATAGACTTTCTCGATAAGAGCTTGCTCTAACATCTTGATCTTGAGCGACTTTTTATTGTTCGAACGATTCCGTTCGAACGGAAAGCGCTCTAGGCCGAAATTCCCGCATGCGGCGCCTTAATTTCGTTGCCGCGCGAGCCAAAAGCCCCGTTCATTGGCTAAGGCGAAACAATGACCTGCTCCAACAGTTTAGAACGCAAATGTTAACCTGTAGTTGTCGTAAACATCTTGTGACGATCCGATTAACGATTCTTGCATTTCCGGCTGCTACCACTGTCGGGCGGATTAAGGGGGCGTCATGCGACGGATGTGGTTGAACTTTTGCCGAGACGAGAGCGGCGCGACCGTCCTGGAATACGCGTGGATCGCTTCGCTGATCTCGATAGCGGCGATCGCGGCCTTCGATCTCATCGAAACGAAGATGGAAGGTTGGTACTGGGCGGCCGCCGACAATATTAACAGCTGAACTCAGCTCTTCGGGAACACCTTGTCGAGCACGTCCTGCAACTCGGCGTTTTGGTCCGGAGCCCGCGAGATCGCGCCGCCCGGATTCAAGGATTTCTTGATTTGCTCGAGCGCCGCCTGCAATGTCGCGGGATCCAGACCGCCAGGCAAGCTTGTTTGACCCGCTCCGCCGGGCGCCGCCGGAGCCCCGCCGCCGAGCAGCGCGCCGAGCAATCCCCCGAGCAACCCACCGCCGCCCTGCTTGCCGCCGCCTAGCAGCGCGCCGAGCAGTCCTCCGAGCCCTCCGCCGCTCTGCTGCGGCTGCCCGGAAGGGGTGGAAGGGGCGATCGTCGCGCCGCCGAGTTGACCGAGAATCGAGCCCAGCCCGCCGCCGCTGGCGATTTTTTCGAGTATCGAGCCAAGCCCCTGATTGTTGAATGACTTAAAAAGCCCTCCGAGCACGACCGAGGCGAGCACGGGCAGCATGCGCGCCAGAATGTCGGGGCGCAGGCCGGCGTCGCGCGCGGCGATTTGCGCCACCTGACCGGCGGCGGAGCCAGATCCAAACAGTTGCGCTATCGCGCCCTGGCCCAGTTCGCGCGCTTCTTCACCGTGCGCGGCGGCGGGGTCGTCATAGGCCGCGAGATGGATGGGGTGGACAACGCCCGCGACGACATGCTCGAGCACGGCGGGGTTGGCCGCCGCGTTACGCAGGCCGAGCGCCAAAGCCGGAGTTAGAGCCTCGACCGCGGTCCGCGTCTGCTCGGTCGAGAGCCCGAGGCTCCGCGCGAGATTTTCGATCAGCTGGCCGCCCTGGGCGGACGAAAGAATCTCGGTGACATCAGACATCGGTCCCTCCGCTTAGGCTAAGGCATGATCGCCTGCCCTATTATTAATTGCTGCCACCTTAACCGAAAGCCAGCCAAACCGCGAGGCCCTTTCCGCGCGCGCGTTTTCCTCAGCTGAGGGGCGAGGTTTTTCGTCCATTGTCACAAATCGGACGCGCGCCGCTTCCATTTCCCGCCATATTGACTATTGTATAAGGAGTTTGTGCACCGCACCATGAATCTGGCGGCGGCGGTGGCAGTCAAACGCGAAGCCATCCGTGGAGAAAGCGTCAAATGGATAGGATTTCCTATCAGATATACGAGATGCTGCATCTGGCGTTCGCCCCGGCGCGCGCGCTGACGGACGCCACCTTGCAGTTCCTCAAGAGTCCCCTCCACCCATTCGCCAACACGACGTTCGCCCGCAATCTTTCGGCGTCGGCCGAGCTTTTCGAGCGCATGACTCGCCGCTACGGCAAGCCGGTCTTCGGCCTTCAGACGACCTCGATCGGCGGGGAAGACGTCCCGATCTCCGAGGAATATGTCTGGACGCGCCCGTTCTGCAAACTGCTGCGTTTCAAGCGGGAATTTTCCGGTGTTGCACCGCAGCAATCCAAGTTGCTCATTGTCGCGCCGATGTCGGGCCATTATGCGACGCTGTTGCGCGGCACGGTCGA
>JBAWEN010000167.1:0-10027 GCA_049591215.1 Methylocystis sp.
GTACGGAACATGCAAACCACCGCGTTAGGAACTCTGCGGAGGGCCTTTCGGCCCTACAGGTCAAAGAGGTTCGCGCTCGCCCTGGCCGCAGCTTTTCTGGCGGTCCAATACGCTTGGGCGGCCGATGATCTCAAGGTAGGGGCGGCGCCCGCTTCGCAGCCAGCCACCCCCCCGGCGCCCCTCGGCGTGTTCGGCGACTCTCTGCCCGGCACGGGAAATCTTCTGCTCACCCTCTCGCCGCAATTCGTAGGAAACGCGCACTCGTTAGTCGGCACGCAGGGACTCTCGCCGCAACAGATCGTGGCGACCACGCCATGGTATTGGAACCCAACGGTCCCGTTGCGCGTGGTTCCAATTCGACGACTGGACGAGTTGCAATCAATGATGCTCGCCTACGGCGTCACCAAGGATATCTCGATCGTCCTGAGCACCGGGTTGATAGAAAAACACATTGATCTCATGACCTTCTACGGGACGTCAGGAATCATTCCGCGAGGGATGTCCAATCCAGGAACGGAAAGCCTTCAGGATTCGCAGCTGGCCGGGATTTGGCGCGTCTATCAGGATCCTATACATCGCATCCAGCTCAATCTGGGCATGTCATTCCCGACCGGCAGCGATCACAATCTCACCACACCGCTCCTGCCTAACGGAACTTGGGCGACGGGCCGAGGCTTCTATGGAATGCAGACCGGCACGGGGACATTCGATGTGCTGCCCGGCATTTTCTATGGCGGAAGCCTGGGGCAATGGAATTGGGGACTTTCCTACCGCGCGCGTCTGCCGCTTGGCGTCAATCCCGAAGGCTATATGTGGGGCAATTATCAGGAGGCGAACGGCTGGATCGGATACAGTTGGCTTCCGGGCTTTACGACGACCTTCCGCGTCAGCGGCAGCATACAAGACCACATCGTTGGCGCCGATCCTTTGATCGTCGCCAAGATCCAAGCGGCGGACCCGAACTATTATGGCGGCGAGCGCGTCGAATTGTTCGGCGGCGCGTCGCTCGACGGAAAGCTCGTTGGCGTTCCTGGCGTGAGCTTGCTGGTCGAGGGCGGAATTCCCGTGTACCAGAACCTCAACGGTCCGCAGCTCGCGAAGGCTTGGCAGGCGACGACGGCGTTGCGCTGGAAAGTCGGCGACACTCCAGCGCCGGTTGTTGACTCTGGCCTTCCCACGCGAAAAGGCCCACTGGAGGCGAGTCCGTCGGAGGCAGGAAGCTGGAGCGGCCTCTACCTCGGCCTCAATGCAGGCTATGCCTGGAGCGCCGACGACGCGACGGCCTTCAACTACGTCGGCTCGGGCGGCGGCTTCGTCGCGCTTTCCGCGGCGGGGGCTCTCCCAACCGGTTTCAATCTGAGCAGCAACGGCTTCATGGGCGGCGGGCAGATCGGTTACAATTATCAAATTAACGACAAACTGGTCGCGGGCATCGAAACCGACCTCGAAGGCGTCGCCGTCGGCGTCGGCACTGCAAATTGGTTCGCGGCGTCTCCGATCACCTATGTGCAGGGTGTGCGCAGCCAGCATTCGTTCGGCACGGTGCGGGGCCGCGCAGGCTTCTTGGTCACGCCAACTTTGCTCGTCTTTGGGACGGGTGGTCTCGCCTATGGCGAGGCCGATTTGAGCGCGGCCTGGTTCAGCCCGACTTTGAAGCCCGGACTCAACGCGGGCGGGAGCGCATACGGCTATCAAGACATGCGCACCGGATGGACAGGCGGGGGCGGCGTGGAGTGGATGTTCCTGCCGAAGTGGAGCGCCAAGGTCGAATGCCTCTATTACGATCTCGGCACGGCGACCACGCAACCGCTGCAAGCGGTCTATGGGGCGAAAGGACAATTCTCCAACGCCTCTTACCAAGCTCGCTTCAATGGCGATGTTGTCCGCGCCGGTGTGAACTACCATTTGAACATTGGCGCTCCGTCCCCGATAATCGCCAAATTCTGATCGAAGCGAGCGGGCGCTCCGGCAAAGAGCGCCCGTGGTCTCGGCGCCCTGCAGGCATGGCGGCTCGGAGGCGCGGCGTCAGCAAGGCGATCAAACTGTTGATAGATTCTGAATCGTTGAACAGGCGTCTTGCGCAAACTAAGCGCCCTGCTCATGTCACGGCGGGCTTTGTGTTGATCTTCACTCTCTTAAGGGAGAGCAGCGCCTGCTTGCAATGGGTCCAAGTGGCGCAAAAAACAGGCGAGGCGCCGCCGCGAAAAGCGGCGCCCGGGCTCCGAATCGAGCGCTGCGCAGCTCCAACCCCTTGATTATAATTGCTGGCCTGATCGCCCCTCATCTGGCCCCGCATTTGCTACTAGATCCCCGTCGTCGCTAGCGATTGCGTCGGCAAACTCAATGAAGAGCCAAAGCAGCAACGCCGCTGTCCTGATCGAATCCGCGCTTTCCGCGCGAGGGTTCTCAGGATGGGGCGTTTTTTTCGTTTTAGCAACGCCGAGTTAGCAACGCCGAGCCGATGCACTCCGAATTAGCTGGCCATGAAACGCGAGGAAAAACCATGCACAGGAAGCAAACCATGCACAGGATGCTCCGAGGCGCACGCCATTTTGCACAGAGCCGCGGCGTCGAACCCGCGCAAGAAGTGAACTCCCGATGAGCGAAGCGCTGGTCATCATCGGCAACGGCATGGCCGCGGCTCGCCTGGTGGAGGAATTGTCCAGCAAGGCTCTGGGACGCTACGCGATCGCCGTCGTCGGCGAAGAGCCGGCTCTGGCTTATAATCGCGTGCTGCTTTCCTCCGTGCTGGCGGGAGACATCGACAAGAGCGAAATCGACTTGAAGCCGGCCCCGTGGTGGCGCACGCGCGGCGTGACCCTGCGTTACGGCTGTAAGGCCAGCGCGATCGATACGGACCGGAGAGTCGTAAAGCTGGCGGACGGCAAGAACGTCCCCTACAGCAAGCTCGTCATCGCGACCGGCTCGCGCGCGCTTAGCCTCCCACTCCCTGGCGTCGATCTCGCCGGGGTCCACACATTCCGCGACATCTCGGACGTGGAGCAACTCGCGCGTCTCGGCGCCGATCGCAAGCGAGTCGTCGTGATCGGCGGCGGCCTGCTCGGATTGGAGGCCGCCTACGGCCTCGTCAAGCGCGGCGCCCATGTCACGCTCGCGCATGTCATGGACCGGCTGATGGAGCGCCAACTCGACGCGGATGGCGGCGCCTTGCTGGCGCGTCTCGTCGAACGAAAGGGCGTGCGCGTGCTGCTGAACGCCAGCGCCACGCGCATTCACGGACAAACGACCGTTCAGGCCGTTGAATTTCGCGACGGCTCCATATTGGACGTGGACGCGGTCGTCTTCGCCGTTGGCGTCAAGCCAAATGTCGACCTCGCGCGGGAAGCCGGCCTTGGGACGAATCGAGGCGTCCTCGTCGACGACGCCCTCATGACTAACCTCGAGGGCGTGTTTTCGCTCGGTGAATGCGCCGAACATCGCGGCGTCTGCTACGGGTTGGTGGAGCCCGCCTATGAGCAAGCGCGCGTGCTCGCCGCCAATCTCGCCGGACGGGCGGCGGCTTACGCCGGCAGCGTCGTCGCCACTAATCTTAAGGTCTCCGGCGTCGGCGTGTTCTCGGCCGGGGATTTCATGGGCGGCGAAAGCGCGCAGCGAATCCTCTATTCCGACGCAAGAGCGGGCGCATACAAGAAACTCGTTATCGAAAACGACCGCCTCGTCGGCGCTTTGCTGATCGGAGATACGGGCGCGGCGCTTTCCTATCTGGATATGATCCGCGGCGGCGTGGATGTGGGACCGTCGCGCGACGAACTGATGTTCGGCGACCTCGCGGAACTGAGAAAGGCCGCATAGCCATGTCTGGAGACTTCACGCTCGATCAGAAACGCTATCTCGAAGGCTTCGCCGCGGGCCTCGGCGCGGCTCGACCAAGACGCGCTAGCGTCATGCCCATTGGCCCGGACGCCGCTCATTTTTCGGCGCAGGACCGTGTCACGGCCAGTGGCGGCAAGCTTTGCGATCAGGAGAAATGGAAACGGGAGGAACATCCTTTCGACGCCTATCCGCGCCTTGTCGCGCAGGCGAGCGGCAATGAGCCGCCCAAGCCGGCGGACAATTTTCGCTGGCGCTATTACGGCCTCTTTTATGTCGCGCCCGCGCAGACCTCCTATATGTGTCGGCTGCGCATTCCTAATGGCGCATTGACCCACTGGCAATTCGCCGCCCTTGCCGATCTAGCGGAGACCTGCGGCGGCGGATATTTGCATGTAACGACGCGCGCCAATGTTCAAATCCGCGAAATCGAGCCCAGGAACGCCGTCAAGATTATCGAAGGCATGCAGGACGCCGGGCTGTGGAGCAAGGGCTCCGGCGCCGACAATATTCGCAACGTCACCGGCACGCCGACGGCGGGCGTCGATCCGCGGGAACTCATCGACACGCGTCCCTTCGCGCGCGCCATGCATCACCATATTCTTAACGACCGTTCGCTCTTCGGGCTGCCTCGTAAATTCAATATCGCCTTCGACGGCGCGGGACGCATTGGGGCGTTGGAAGACACCAACGACATCGGCTTTCAAGCGGTCGAAGTGCTTCCCGGGCATGGCGTCGAATCGGGCGTTTATTTCCGCCTCGCTTTGGGAGGCATAACCGGTCACAAAGACTTCGCGCGCGATACCGGCGTCATCGTGCCGCCGAACGAGGCGGTCGAGGTCGCCGACAAGATTCTGCGCGTCTTCATCGAACATGGCGACCGGACCAATCGCGCCAAGGCGCGGCTGAAATATGTGCTCGACGCCTTCGGCTTCGACAAATTTCTCGGGCTCGTCGAAGAAAAACTCGGCCGCGCCTTGTCGCGAGCGCAGGCGCTGGCTCCTCGCCCGCGCCAGGATCGCCAGGCGCATATTGGCGTGCATCCGCAAAAGCAGGCCGGCTTCAACTGGATCGGCGTCGCCCTGCCGCTCGGACGACTCACGGCCGCCCAAACACGGGGGCTGGCGGGCGTTGCGCAACAGTTCGGCGACGGCGGCGTCAGACTCACGGTATGGCAAAATCTGCTGCTCACGGGCGTCGCGGACGCGCGCGTGGCCGACGCTGTCGCCGCCATCGACGCGCTTGGGCTTGCGACTCACGCCTCGCCCCTTCGCGCCGGTCTCGTCGCTTGCACGGGCAATTTCGGCTGTCGTTTCGCGGCGGCCGACACCAAGCGCCACGCGGCCGAAATCGCGGCCTTTTGCGAATCCGCGGCGCCGATCGATACGCCAATCAACATCCATCTGACCGGCTGTCATCACTCCTGCGCGCAGCACTACATCGGCGACATAGGATTGTTGGGGGCCCGCGTGCCGGTCGGCGAGGACGGCGACACCGTCGAGGGCTATTCCATCTTCGTCGGCGGAGGTTTCGCCGAGGACGCCGCCATCGCGCGCGAACTCTATACGAACGTCAAGGCCGGGGACGCGCCGCGTGTCGTCGCCCGCATTTTGCGCGCCTTTATCGCCAATCGCGCCGACAAGGATGAAACCTTTGTCGCGTTCGCGCGGCGCAACGACGCCGATGCGATACGTCGCCTCGCGGAAATGGAGACGCTCTGATGAATCAGATCACTCAGGCCCCCCAGCTCGATCTCCTTCCCGAAACCGCGCCATTTTCGCCCGAGCAACGCGCTTGGCTGAATGGCTTCTTCGCCGGATTCGCCTCGCCCGAAGGCGGAATGATCACCGCGCTGTCGCCGGAGCAAAACGCCGCCGTCATCACCGGCGGCGACGATGGCGAAGCGCCCTGGCATGATCAGACGCTGGCGTTAAGCGCCCGCATGGAGCTGGCGCAAGACCGTCCGCTGCGCCGGCGCATGATGGCGGCCATGGCGCAGCAGGATTGCGGCCAGTGCGGATATAATTGCCAGGACTATTCCGAGGCCATCGCCTCTCGCAAGGAAGCGCGCCTCAATCTTTGCGCGCCGGGAGGAAAGGAGACGGCGCGCATGTTGAAGGCGCTCGCGGAGGAGTTGGACAAGGGGGCCTCTCCAGCCACACCCGCGCCGTCCGCCGCCGAGCCGTTGACCGCCGAGCCATTGACCGCCGAGCCTTCGCCCGGTCGCTCGCGCGACCATCCGGCGCAAGCCAGGTTCCTCTCGCGGCGCCGACTCAATAAGGAAGGCTCGACGAAAGAGACTTGGCACATCGAGTTCGATCTCACCCCAAGCGGCATCGGCTACAGGCCGGGCGACTCCTTCGGCGTCTTCGCGAAGAATGACCTCGGGCTTGTCGATCAAATCATCGCCATGTTAGGCGCTTCTCACATCACCGAGGTTCGCGGCAAGACGTTGCGTGAAGCGCTGCAAAGCGACGTTTCGTTGGGATCGGCGCCTGATACGCTGTTCGATCTCTTCTCTTTTCTGACGGGCGGCGAGAAACGTCAGAAGGCGCGCCTGCTCGCGCACGGCGAGGATCCGGACGGCGACGCCGCGACGCTCGACGTGCTCGCGGTGTTGCATAAGTTTTCCGGCGTGCGGCCGCATCCCGAGGCGTTTGTCGAAGCGCTCGAACCATTGCAGCCGCGCCTCTACTCGATCTCCTCTTCGCCCAAGGCCGCGCCGGGCAAATTGTCGCTCACGGTCGACGCCGTGCGCTATGTGATCGGCAGGCGCAAGCGGCTCGGCGTCGCGTCGACCTTCCTCGCCGAGCGCATCGCGGCGAACGAAACTCTGCCCGTCTATGTGCAGGCCGCGCATAATTTCGCGCTTCCGGAGAACCCCCAAACGCCAATCGTCATGGTTGGCCCCGGAACCGGCGTCGCTCCGTTCCGCGCCTTTCTGCAGGAGCGCGCCGAGTTGCGGGGAGGCGGCAAAAACTGGCTGTTCTACGGTCATCAACGTCTGGAGCACGACTTCTTCTACGCCGACGAATTTGACGAGATGAAGAAGAGCGGCGTCCTTACACGGCTGTCTCTCGCCTGGTCGCGCGACGGCGCCGAGAAGTTCTATGTGCAGGATCGCATGCGCGAAGCGGGTCGTGAACTCTGGGCTTGGCTGGCCGAAGGCGCTCATTTCTACGTCTGCGGCGACGCCAAGCGCATGGCCAAGGACGTGGAGCGCGCGCTCGTGGACATCGCCGCCCAATATGGCGCGCGCGACGCGGACGAAGCGATCGCCTTCGTCGCCGGATTGAAGAAGTCAGGCCGCTATCAGCAGGACGTCTATTGAGGAACGCCATGCTCGACGACTCGCCAGCTCCCAGAAGCGCGGCGCCCGCACGCGCGGACAGGCCGGCGCGTGACGCGACGGCGGTGACGACGACCTGTCCTTATTGCGGCGTCGGCTGCGGCGTGCTGGCGACGCCCGACGGCGCCGGGGGCGCCAAAATCGCCGGCGCGCCAGACCATCCCGCCAATTTCGGCAGGCTGTGCTCCAAGGGCTCGGCGCTCGACGAAACGCTGGCGCTCACCGGGCGGCTGCTGCATCCGATGCTGCGCGATCAACAGGGACGGTTGCGGCGCGTGGCCTGGGACGATGCGCTGGACACGATGGCGCTAAAATTCGCGGAAATCATCGAGCGGGACGGCCCCAACGCCATCGCGGTCTATCTTTCCGGTCAATTGCTGACAGAGGATTATTATGTCGCCAACAAGTTGACGAAGGGATTCATCGGCTCGTCCAATGTCGACACCAATTCTCGCCTGTGCATGGCCTCGACAGTCGCCGGGCAACGCCGCGCCTTCGGCTCGGACACCGTGCCGGGCTGTTACGAAGACCTCGACACGGCGGATTTGATCGTTCTCGTCGGCTCCAACGCGGCATGGTGCCACCCGATCCTGTATCAGCGCATGCTGCGCAACAAGCAGGAACGCGGCGCCAAGATCGTGGTCATCGATCCGCGCAAGACCGCGACCTGCGAGGAGGCGGATGTCTTTCTTGGAGTGGCGCCCGGAATGGATCAGGCGCTGTTCTCAGGCCTGCTGGTTCATCTCGCCAGCTCCCGCGCGCTCGATGAGGACTTCATCCTCGCCCACACGGCGGGGTTCGAAGCGACGCTTTCATCGGCGCGGCTTCTCGCGCCGTCGATCGCGGCGACAGCGGCGCTAACGGACCTAAGCGAAATCGACGTCGCCGCTTTCTTCGACATGTTCGCCGCCACTCAAAGGACGGTCACCTGTTTTTCGCAGGGCGTCAATCAGTCGGCGCAGGGAACCGACAAGGTCAATGCGATCATCAATTGCCATCTGGCGACCGGGCGCATCGGCAAGCCGGGCGCTTCGCCCTTCTCGCTCACCGGCCAGCCCAACGCCATGGGCGGCCGCGAAGTCGGCGGCCTCGCCAACCAACTCGCCGCGCATATGGATTTCTCGCCGGAAAACGTCGATCGCCTGCGTCGCTTTTGGAATGCGCCGCGCGTGGCCGCGCGCGACGGCCACAAGGCCGTGCAAATGTTCGACGCCGTGGCTCGCGGCGAAATCAAGGCGTTGTGGGTGATCGGCACCAATCCGGCGGCCTCTTTGCCCGACGCCGACAAGGCCCGCGCCGCCCTCAAAAATCTCGACCTGCTGATCATTTCGGACAATGTGCTTTCCAACGACACGATCAACGCCGGCGCGCACATGCTTTTGCCCGCGCTTGCCTGGGGTGAAAAGGATGGCGCGGTGACGAATTCCGAGCGGCGCATCTCGCGCCAGCACGCCTTTCTGCCCGCGCCGGGCGAAGCGCGCGCCGACTGGGCCATTTTCGCGCAATTGGGAAAGCGCATGGGCTTTTCGGGATTCGACTTTCGAGGCCCAGCCGACGTGTTTCGCGAACATGCCGCGCTGTCGGCGTTCGAGAACGACGGCGCGCGCGACTTCGATCTTGGCGGCCTCGCCGAGCTTTCGGACGAGGAATACGAGGCTCTTTCCCCGACGCAATGGCCGATCCGCGCCGGAGAGCGGTCGGGTCGGGCGCGGCTCTTTTCGGACGGCGGCTTCTTCACGCCAGATCGGCGCGCGCGTTTTGTCGCGCCAGAACCGCCGGCGCTGAAAACCAAGACATGTTCGCTCTATCCGCTGCGCTTGAACACCGGACGCGTGCGCGACCAGTGGCACACCATGACGCGCACCGGCGCAAGCCCCAGGCTTGCGCGCCATTTGTCGGAGCCGTTCATCGAGGTCAACGACGCGGACGCGGAACAATTCGGCGTGAGGGACGGCGGCTTCGCGGACGTCTCGACACTTTGGGGCGCCTGCGCCTTGCGCGTAATCGTCACCGATCGGCAACCACGCGGCCAAATTTTCGCGCCGATTCATTGGACCGACGCAACGTCGTCCGACGCGCGGATCGGGGCGCTGGTCGCACCGTTCACCGACCCGATTTCCGGTCAGCCGGAAACCAAGGCGACGCCGGCGGCGCTCGCTCCTCACGCCTTCGCCTCGCAAAGCTTCCTTCTAGCGCGACGCGGCGTAGAGTTTCCGAGCGAAGCGTGGTGGACGCGCACCGCGATTCCTGGAGGATCCGGCTATAGAATCGCCAGCAATGCGACGATCGAAAACTGGCGCGCGCTTTTGAAAAATTCGTTCTCGGGCGCCGATCTCGTCGAATATGTCGACGAAGCGCACGGGGTATTTCGTGCGGCGGGTTTCGAGGGCGATCGCCTCGACTTCGTGTTCTTCATTGGCCCGAATCCCGCGCCGGGCTGGGACGCGACCCTAAAACTCTTCGCGCTAGATGCGCTCGGCGCGCCAGAGCGAAGAAGTCTCTTGTCCGGTCGCGGTCGCGACGGAGGCGGAGACGATGGCCCTGTCATTTGCGCCTGCTTCGGCGTCGGCGCGAAGGCGATCGGCGCGGCCATCGCGCAGGGCTGCGACAGCCCACTGGCCGTCGGCGCGAAGCTGCGCGCTGGAACCAATTGCGGATCGTGCATACCCGAGATCAAGCGCCTAATCGCGGCGCGGGGGACCGCCGCTGACACGCCGCCGACCACGACAAATCTCGACTAGTGAAACCCAACAGGAGCCGAAAACGCATGCAACTCCAAGAGTTCAAAAAGGCCGGCCATTGGCCGACGCTGCTCGCGGCATTTCTATATTTCGACATCAGTTTCAT
>JBAWEN010000168.1:0-3534 GCA_049591215.1 Methylocystis sp.
CATGTACCCCGCCGCCGTGATTCCCGTGTGCCCCGTCGACCAAATCGCCACCGTTTCTTCAACCGAGTCGCCAGCGCCGAGATCATCGAGCGCGATGCTCGACGAGGCCACAAGGAAGCATTGGCGATCGCTCGAAGGCAGCCACAAGCCCTCGGCGTGGGACGAGCTCGACCGCGGCTATAGCGATGCTCGCCGCGCCTATCACACCTGGGATCATATCGCGGAATTGCTCGACAAGCTGGACGCGTTTCAGGCGCTGTCCGCCAGGCCGGCGTTAATCGCGACGGCCATCTTTTGGCACGACTCCGTCTATGCGACGCAGGCGCCGGACGGCGGAAAGCGTACCGACCTCGAGAATGTGCGGGGCAGCGCGGAACTGTTTCTTCGCCACACTCTCCTGAACGCGGACGACGCGGCCGCCGTCCATGAGTTGATCATGGCGACGGCGGCTCACACGCGCGCCGAGGCGAAGCAGGAGCATTACGATGGCTTCGCCAGCGATCTCGACCTGTTTCTGGATTTGGATTTAAGTCCTCTCGCCGCGCCGTGGAAGATATTCGCCGCGAACCTCGAACATATTCGATTCGAATTCGCCTGGCTTCCCGAGCGGGAGTTCCATACGAGCCAAATCGCCATGCTTGAAGGCTTTCTGAAGGCCGACGCGCGTCTGTTCCGGCGCGCCGAAACCAGGAAGAAGTGGCTCGGCGCGGCGAAGGACAATCTGAGGTTTTGCATCGACGCATTGCGGGCGAGACTCGCATAGCATCGCGAGGTTCTCGTCGATCTCGACCAGCGCGGCTTCGCCGAGGGCATGCGCGGCTTCCGCGACAAAAATCGCGCGGAGCGGCCGAAGCGTTTCCCGCTTTTCCTGGAAAAGCGAGAAACGCTCGATAATGCCAACGTTGTGGAGGACGATTTACTTCGTCGCCGCCTCGAGCATTTCCTCGACGTGACCCCAGTTTACGAGGTGATCGAGGAACGCCTTCAGATAATCGGCGCGGCGGTTGCGGTAGTCGATGTAATAGGAATGCTCCCACACGTCCGCGACGAGGATCGGTTTCGCCCCGAAGATCAACGGATTTTCCGCGTTGGCGGTCTTGCGCACGGCGACCTTGCCGTCCTTGACCTCGAGCCACACCCAGCCCGAGCCGAACTGGCCGAGGCCCGCCGCCTGGAACTCTTCCTTGAATTTGTCGACCGAGCCGAACGAGTCGACGATGGCTTTCTCGACCTTGCCGGGGATGGCGCCGCCGCCGTTGGGCTTCAGCCAATGCCAATAGTGGTGATGGTTATAATGCTGCGCGACATTGTTGAAGATCGGGACATTCTTGCCGTGCGAGGCGACGATGATGTCCTCGATCGGCTTGCCCTCGAACTCCGTTCCCTTGATGAGATTATTGGCGTTGGTCACATAGGTGGCGTGATGTTTATCATGATGATATTCAAAAGATTCCTTCGACAAGAAGGGTTGCAGGGCGTCATAGGCGTATGGTAGGGGCTCAAGCGTGAATGACATAATCGCATCTCCTGAAGGGTTTCCCGCGCGGGAAGGGGCGCCAGCGCTTCTCACTTCCTAGTGCGGCGGAGCGTCGCGGACAATATCGCCTCATTGTGACGCCGGCGTATATTTTTTGCCTCTCGCGCGCTCCCCGGAGCAAACAGCGCGCCAGTCAGCGCGCTTCTTGTCCGGCCGGCCAGCCGTGAATGAGCTTGGCGCGCACCACGAGGTCCGACCACTCCTGAGGCCAATAGCCATTCCCGGCTTGCTGCGCGCCCGCCGCTTGTTTACGGGCGCAAATATCCGGCGGCGCCGCCTTGAATTCGTCGCGCAAGCCGTCGACGTAGAAATAGATGACGTTTAGTTTCAACACCGAACGCAACTGGTCGAACACACTGCCCCTCTTGTGAACATAGACGCCCCATTCCGTTCCGCGGCGCGGGCCCTCGATAAACGCCGGCTTGAACCCATAGGCGTAATCGCCTTCGCCCTGAAGCAGATCGAATCTGATGAAGCACAACTTGCCGGCGGGCGGCGGCAGGGCCACCAACTCGCGGGTGACGATGACGTCCTGGTCGTTATAGGCGACGGCATAATCGACGGGAAAATGCCAGACGTCGACATTTTCGTAGTATTTCGACAATTCCGCTTCATCCGCCTCCTCTGCGCGGGCAGGCGATGCGAAAAAGCCGCAAAGAGTCGCCGCGAGCGCGACAACGCGCGCGATCTGGAGCGAGGTTTTCTGTGTGAGGGGCATGTTTTATCGGCTCCTGCGCTGCAAGAAGGGAGTTAAGCGGTCAATTCCGCCCCGACGATTGGCTCGCGCCAACCCCCGGGGAGGTTTGATTTCTTGAACCGCTTCCAGCTTAGTTGGATGAAGCGGTCGCGGCGGAGGCGGGGGTCTTTTGCGCTCGTTGGCCGAGCAAATACCAGAGAAAGCCGCACAACGCCGCGAATCCGACCGCATATAATATATACTCGATCATCCCCATGACGGTGTAGAGACCAACCGTGAACGGAAAACGCGACACCCAAGCGTTGCCGAGATCGTCGGTCACGGTCACGATCCCGACATAGTGGCCAGCCTGTTTGAAGTCATGCTCGAATGTCATGGTGCCGTTGTGATAGACCTTCGGCGGCAGATAGGCGACGGTCACCGCGTCGAGGCTGGCTTTCTCCTGCTGCTCTCCCACGTCCTTGACGACCCGAATTCCGATCGCCATGTCGCGCAGATCGGGCGACACCGCGGTCAGCGCGATGATTGTAGGCCCTGTCTTCGCGATGTCCTCGCAAAACTCCTGCTCCTCGCCAGTGCGCTGATAGCCGATGAAATGCATCGTATTAGGACCGATTTTCAGGACGCACTCATCTTGCTCCAACTTAACGCCGCCATGAGCGTAAGCATTGTGCGGCGTAATGAGCGCGCAACATACCCCAATAGCAAGCAAGGTATGCTTAAGTTCCCGAAAGCGCATGATTCATTTCCCCTTTTGTCAGGCGGCGTCTCGCGAAAAAGGCGACGTAACGCCGAAACCTGGACGCCGCTCCAGAAAATATTTCTGTATTGGGTCTGATAATTACTATGTGACATCAAGACACAGTTGTAATATATGGTTTCGTTGCTACCGGCGACGAAGTTAGCCGTCGCGCGCCTCTCGCGCCTGTTTCACGGCGTCGCGCCATACAAGTGGCGCCATGCGCGGCTTAGTTTATGAGAGGCCACCAGAACCGAAGGAAGTGGCGAATCATGTTGAGGCGAGTTTCGAGATGGGGCGTAACCGCGCTTGGCGTTGTCCTCGCGGTTGGCGGGATCGTCGCCATGGTGGGCGGTTGGGACATCATCCAGGTCGAACGGGGGTGGAGCCTGTTTATTGGCGGCGCGACGGCCTTGGCCGGCGGGGCCGTCGTGATCGCCTTGGGTCAGGTCGTTGTCCGGCTCGACGAAATACTGGTGGCGGCGCAGTCGCGGCGCACCGGGGAAAAATCGCCCGCGCCTTCCGCCCCCGCCGCCAAGCCACAACTAAAAGAGGCGGAGC
>JBAWEN010000169.1:0-3903 GCA_049591215.1 Methylocystis sp.
ATGGCCGGATGCGCCGCATTGCTGGCAACTCGCGGCGGCGCTAATGCCGCAGGCGCGCGAGTCGATCGAGCAGGCGGCGGGGTTTTTGCGGGAGAAGGCGGGCGCGTAACCGGGCCCGGTCGTATAAATCCAACGCTTGATACACATTCCTCGGAAGGCCGTTAGCAGTTGCCGTCGGACCAATTTTGACCCCGAGCAGCCATCCGTCGGACTTGCCCCGCGCAACAATGAACGGCCCAGTGGCCTCCCTCGGAGCCTCGGATTGACGCCTCGCCGCAAGATTTCAACAGGGTCCGGCAGAGGTCGCGTGACGGAACCGGGCCTGAGTAGATTCCGAACCTCCCGCGACACTTTTCCATATGGCATTTTGGCGGGGGCCAATGCGCCTCCGCGTGCTGGCTCGACCTACCGAAACTCAAATCTTTTCAGGAAGGATGGCGCCGATGAATACGAATGAGCGCCCGCGGGCGCAATGGTGACGGGCTCCCCCAATTCAGCCCGCTCGATAGCACTGCGAAATCTCGGATGGTCTGACTTTTTTGAGGATCAGCGTCAGCTCGAAGATTTTGCCTTTGATCCTTGCCGGATCGCCTCTGTTCACCGTACCCGCCTGACGGCGATATCTCAAACCGGCCGCATCCAACTGACCCTTCCTGTTCACGCCAACTCCGGCGATTTTGCTGTTGGCGATTGGGCGCTTGTCCATCCCCGAACCCACGTGCTGCACCGTCGATTGAGTCGCAAGACAGTGTTGGAACGGCATACGGAAGGGGCGAAGACCCCGCGGCTTGCCGCCGCCAATGTCGATACGTTGTTCATCGTCACTTCGTGTAACGCTGATTTCAACCCGGCCCGACTGGAGCGCTATCTGGCGTTGGCAAATCAGGCGGGGACCAATCCCGTGATCCTGCTGACCAAGGTCGACGCCACGGATGATGCGAAGGCCTATCAACAAAAGGCCGCGACCCTGCAACGCGGCTTGGCCGTCGTGACGTTGTCCCCTCATTCCCGTGACGCCGCGACTGCATTAGCCCCTTGGTGTGGGATGGGACAGACGGTGGCGTTGGTCGGCTCCTCTGGCGTTGGCAAATCGACAGTGGTCAATATTCTGGCGGGGACGATGCAGTCGCCGCCTCAGCAAACCGGGGAGATTCGCGAAAGCGACGCGAAGGGACGCCACACTACGACGTCGCGCTCGATTCACGCCATCGCGGGCGGTGGTTGGGTGATTGACACGCCGGGAATACGCACGCTCCATATCAGCAACGCGGCCCATGGCGTCAGCGCCCTGTTCGCGGAAATTACGGAGCTAGCCCCGCTTTGCAGGTTCCGCGATTGCACTCATGCCCATGAACCCGGCTGCGCTGTTCTGGCCGCCGTAACGAACGGAACATTGGAACCTGAGCGCCTGGCTCGATGGAGCAAACTTGTGGATGAGAATGCCCACAACACGCCTGACAAAACAGCTCCACACGGCGGGGGAGGCGCGGCCGCTCGCGGCAAAAAACGCTGAGCTCTGAGAAATACGCGCAGGCGCACGCTACGCAGGAAACAACGACTTCGGCTTTTGGCGCATTGCCGCCTCCCGCATTCTCCCCGCTCAGTGCCGAACACAAAGCTCCAAGTGTCGGATTTTAGCTGCTAGTCGTATAAATCTAGCGCTTGGCGCCCATGACTCGGCAGGTCGCCAAGGGCGCCCGCGATCGCCTCGCCGGTCTATGTCTGATCGGCGGATTCTGATATTGGTTCGACTCTTTCCAAGCCGCGCGAACAGTCGGGAACGACGATGGATGAGCCAAGGCAAACGGAAGGCCGGCTCCCGGCGCCTCTCACACTGAAGGAGCGGGAACGCGCCCGCGATCTGTTGGCGGTCGGGCTGCTTTCGCTTGTCGTCGGCGCGGGCACTGGAGTTGTAAGCGCGGCGTTTCGGGTCGTGCTCGCCAATGCCGATCGGCTGCGGGACGCTTTCGTCCATTGGGCGCGGGGCCAGGCGGCCGCCGGCTTTTGTTTGGCGGTGCTGGCCTGCGCCGCCGCGACGGTTCTCGCCGCGTGGTTGGTTCGGCGATTTTCGCCTTATGCTTCCGGCAGCGGCATTCCCCATGTCGAGAGCGTGTTGCGCGAGGAACTGCCTCCAGCCCCGCCCGTATTAATTCCGATCAAGTTTTTTGGCGGCGTGCTGGCGATCGGCTCGGGACTTGCGCTCGGCCGCGAGGGTCCGAGCGTGCAGATGGGCGCCAGCATCGGCAATCTGTTTGGGGAGTGGTTTCATCTGGGCTGGCGGAATTCGCGGGTCTTGCTCGCCGCCGGCGCGGGGGCGGGACTCGCCGCGGCCTTCAACGCGCCGGTCGCCGGGGCGATATTCGTATTGGAGGAATTGACCCGGGAGTTCGAGCTTCACACCGCGATAGCGGCGATCGGCGCGTCCGCGACCGCGATTTCGGTGTCGCAGGCGATTCTTGGAACCGCGCCGGATTTCCATGTCGGGAAACTGGCTGATGTCGGCGCGCAGGTCAGGCCGCTGTTTTTTTTGTTTGGCGTCATCGCGGGCGGCGCCGCGGTGCTTTACTGCGAGGCGCTGCTCGGGGTCATGTCATTGGCGCAAAGCCTCGACCGGCGTTTCGTCGGCCTCTATGCGGCGCTCACTGGAGCGGTGGTCGGCGCGGTGGCGTGGCTGGCGCCGGACATCGTCGGCGGCGGCGACGCCATCACGCAAAACACGCTGCTTGGAACCCAGCCGCTCGCCGCGCTGTTGTTCGTCTTCTTTTTCCGCTTCGGCTTCGGCGCGGTTTCCTACGCCACCGCGACGCCGGGGGGAATATTCGCGCCAATGCTCGTTTTGGGCGCGCAGCTTGGTTTGATCTACGGGCGAATTTGCCAGTTCATCTTTCCGGGCCTCGAGCTTCAGCCCGAGGGCTTCGCCGTGGTCGGAATAGCGGCGTTCTTCACCGGCGTCGTGCGCGCGCCGCTCACGGGAATCGTCCTCGCGACGGAAATGACCGCCAACGTGGATTTGCTGCTGCCGATGCTCGGAGCATGCTTCGCCGCCATGCTCGCGCCGAGCCTGCTGCGCTCCGCGCCAATTTACGATTCCTTGCGCGAACTGGCGTTGCGGCAGCGCATCGAAGCGTCGATCGAAAGCGTTTCCGCGGCCGACGAGCCGGCCGAAGCGCCGCGGCCGAGGCGCCGCTTCGCGAGACTTTTGCCGTTGTTCGGCGTTGCCGTCCCTTTGGAATAGTCTCCAAGGGCGGCGAGTTCATTTTTTGCCGATGGAGCCACGCACGCCGTTTAATTCCGCCATCGCGCGTGTGCTTTCGCTTGAACCCCAGCAAGACTGGCCTATCTCAAAAAGCGTTTGGCGTGGCCGCGCCTCGTCGCCGCCTAGGGGAGGCTCGACGCCGCGTGAATGGCCGCGTCAAGCTCCACTCTATCCGGTTTGGAGTCGTCCATGAGCAAAGTGCAAGTCGACCAGAAGACCTATGAGATGCCGCCCCGAGAGGGAATTACCGTCGCACATTTTCTCACGGTCGCCGACATCGAGAGATCGGCTCGATTCTACGAGACGGTCTTCGGGGGGCGCATTTTGAGCACGGGCGACAGCAGCGGGGCGCCCGGGTACATCGAAGTTGCGAACACATGGCTCATCGTCAACATCGGCGGCGGTCCGACCCCTGACAAACCAACGGTGACGCTCGGCGCCCCCGACCCGGATCGGATCAGCAGCTTTATGAACATACGCGTCGCGGATATTCAAGCGTGCTACGAGACATCGCGGAAGCGAGGAGCCGAGTTCATCACGGAGCCAAAGGATAAGTACGGCGAGACGCGCTGCTACATCCGCGATCCCGACGGATATATTATAGAAGTTGGGCAAAGCAAGCCGGGCTTTACATACGGTTAAGGCTG
>JBAWEN010000170.1:0-2175 GCA_049591215.1 Methylocystis sp.
TGTCGCAGACGACGAGCAGGGGCGGGTGCTCCAGCGCGGCGGCGTAGCGCGTTAGCTGGACCATCGCCTCGTCGAGGTTTCGCCGGCGCTTTTTATATTCCCAGGCGAAATAGCCCTTCTTCCAAAAGTCCGCCCAGCCGTCGCCGCCGCCCGCGATCGCGGCGCCTTTTTCGAAGGTGAAGTGATCGCCCTTGGGGTCGTCCTCGGCCGGCGTCGGGTGGTCGAACAGCCGGCACAGGTCCAGGAAATGCTCCTGCGCCGCCGCGCGCTCGGTCAGCGCGTGGGTTTTCCATTTGCGGATGAAATCTTGCGGCGTCATTGGCGGGGTGGTCACGAAAGAAAACCGCGCCTCCAGTGCATGGGGCGCGGGGAATCATTCAGCCGCCCGCCGCGATCTTCGTTCATCTCGCGAGCGAGCGCAAAGCCGAGGGGGATCACACCCGCTTCGTCATCGGCACATAGTCGCGCTGGACTTCGCCGGTGTAGAGCTGGCGCGGGCGGCCGATCTTGGAGCCGGAATCCTCGATCATCTCCTTCCACTGTGCGATCCAGCCCACCGTGCGCGCCAAGGCGAACAGCACGGTGAACATCGTCGTCGGGAAGTTCATCGCCTTCAGCGTGATGCCCGAGTAGAAGTCGATGTTGGGATAAAGCTTCTTTTCGATGAAATATTCGTCGTGCAGCGCGATGCGCTCCAGCTCCAACGCCACGTCGAGCAGCGCGTCCTTGACGCCGAGTTCGTTCAGCACTTCGCGTGTCGTCTGCTGCATGATCTTCGCGCGAGGATCGTAATTCTTGTAGACGCGGTGGCCAAAGCCCATCAGCCGAAACGGATCATCCTTGTCCTTGGCGCGGGCGATATACAGTGGAATGCGCTCGACCGAGCCAATCTCTCCGAGCATTTTGAGCACGGCTTCATTGGCGCCGCCATGCGCCGGCCCCCAAAGCGAGGCGATGCCAGCCGCGATACAGGCGAAGGGATTGGCGCCCGAGGAGCCGGAAAGGCGCACGGTCGATGTCGACGCGTTCTGCTCGTGATCGGCGTGCAGGATGAAGATGCGGTCGAGCGCCCGCGCCAGCACCGGATTGACCTTGTAGTCCTCGCACGGCACCGCGAAGCACATGCGCAGGAAGTTGGACGAATAATCGAGGTCGTTCTTTGGATAAACGAAAGGCTGGCCGACCGAGTATTTATAGGCCATGGCGGCGAGCGTCGGAATCTTGGCGATCATGCGCGTCGAGGCGACCATTCGCTCGATCGGGTCGGCGATATTGGTCGAGTCGTGATAGAACGCCGACAGCGCGCCGACCGAGGCCACCATGACCGCCATCGGATGCGCGTCGCGGCGGAAGCCCTGGAAGAAGCGGGCCATCTGTTCATGCACCATGGTGTGGCGCGTGATTCGATAGTCGAAATCCGCCTTTTGAGCGCCGGTCGGCAGTTCGCCGTAGAGCAGAAGGTAGCAGGTCTCCAGAAAATCACCGTGCTCGGCGAGCTGCTGAATGGGATAGCCGCGATAGAGCAGAACGCCCTCGTCGCCGTCGATAAAAGTGATTTTCGACTCGCAGCTCGCGGTCGAGGTGAAACCGGGGTCGTAGGTGAACATGCCCGTCCCGCTGTAAAGCGAGCGAATGTCCAGGACATCTGGCCCCATCGTGCCCTTTTTGATGGAGAAATCAACCGACTTGTCGGCGACCGTAATGGAACCCTTTGCTTCGGTCATCGCTCCACCTTTCCTGATCTAAGCTTGAGAGAGCCCGCCACGCGCTGCCGGAAGCCACGCAAAAGCGTTCTCCCATCGCGGCGCGGCGAAGACGATATTTCCTCTATTTGGCCCCATCGGCGAATTGTGCATCGCACAACGCTATAACAACGCAGCGCCTTGTCAAGCGACGCTAGAGGTTTGCTTACGCCCCAGCCTGATCGGCGAGTCTCCCCAGGCTTTCCTCGCGACCAAGAATCTCCATCACCTCGAAGATTCCAGGCGAGGTCGCGCGACCGGTCAGCGCGGCGCGAAGCGGTTGCGCGAGATCGCCGAGCTTTACGCCAAGCGCTTCCGCCGTTTCGCGCACAGCGCCCTCCGTGGCCGCCGCGGTCCAGTCGGAGAGCGCCGCGAGGCGCGGCGTCAGCACGCCGAGTCGCATGCGTCCGCCCTGCGCCAGCAGCGATTCCGC
>JBAWEN010000171.1:0-2366 GCA_049591215.1 Methylocystis sp.
CTCCAGACCACGGCGCGCCAAGAACTCTTGTCCGACTCGGGCGCCGGCCAGGCGACGAAGGGCGCGAGGCCGCGCCGCGATCCGACGACCTTCCACGCGCCATCGGCGTCGCGGCGCTCGATCGACAGCGCGATTTCGGATGAGGATCGCGCCTCGACCAGTTCCAGACTTCCCGCTTGCGCCGCGGGAAGCGTGAGCACATGCGCGCCGGCGCCGGTCAGCGACTTCGAGCCCGACGCTTTGAGGGCGCCGTCGTCGATCTCGGCCGGCAGGGCGAGGCGCAACTCGGTCTGGTTCCCGGCGTCGTCGTTCTTGCCCTCGCCGTTGTCCGCGCTCGAATCCTCCTCGCCGCTCGGCGCGCTTCGCGGGCTGGCGCCGAGCGCGGCGAGTTCCAACGTGTAGGCGCCCGCCGAGAGGCGGCGCGACAGCGCGGCGTTCCAGTCGTCGGCGCCGCCGGTCAATTGCTCCAAGACCACGCCGCCCGCGTCCTTGAGCACGCCGAGCGTCTCCTTGTCGCCAAAACTCGTCAGATCGACGACAGCGTCCCGCGCCAGCGAGAAATTCACTTTCGCCGGCAAATCGACAAAGCGCGGGACGCCGGGCTGCAACTCCCTGGACTTTAGCGAAATCTCGTAATCGAGCCGATCGTCGCGGGAGATCGCGCGGGCCTCGACGCGGTAGTCGCCGGCGCCAAGACGCCCGGAAAAATCGCGCCCCGCCGCCGCCTTGCCGACGCTCTCCTTGTCGCGCGAAATCTCGGCCGTCATGCCGTCGGTGATCGACAGCGCGACATCCGCGTCGCCTTGCAGCGAAAAGCGCCAAACGTCGGGGTCGCGCGCGCCGCCGCCCGCCTGCGGCTCACGCCATTGCAGCTTCCGCGGCGCCTCGAACGGCAGGGGATGCGGACCGTGGCCGGCGAGTTCCGGCGCCGGCGTGAAGCGTCGCAGCCGCGCCGCCATGCGCGCCTCGACATCCTCCGGCGACACGACGAGACGATAGCTCCCTTTTTCGAATTGGCGCGTCAGCAGCCGGGTCTCGCCGGGCTTGCCGAGCGGCCAGCCCTCAAAATCCTCCAGACGCGCCCGCCAGCGGCGGCCAACGCCCAGAAGATCGATCGTGTAGAGGCCGTCTTGCGTGATTTCCAGCGGGATACTCGCCCCCTTGCCGGGCGCGAGCGTCGCGCGCGCGCTGCCCTCGTCGACAAGTTTTGGCGTCTCGATCAGCGTCGCGGGCGCCGCCGAGAAGCCGAGTCGGCCCGCCGACTCCTTCGCGGTGACGGCGGCTCTATAGGCGCCGGCGCGCAGATAGGTCGTGACGAGGCCATTGTGACCGGGGCCATTGTTTTCGCCGGCGCCGAGATTGGTCGAAATCGCCGCGCCGATCTTGATCGCCGTCTGCAAGCGGCCCAGCGTCTCCACCCGGTAGAGCCCGCCTTGCGCGACGTCGAAGCGCAATTCGCGTGTTTCGTCCCGCGCCAGGTCGAAATAGGTCGCGCTCCCCGCCGCCGTGACTAGCGGCGCGCGGCCCGGCGGGGGCTTCGACGCCTTTGGCGCGGCATTGGGCTCTTCCTGCTTTTCCTTATCCGCGTCTTTCGCTTCTTCCTTCTCATCGGCCTTCGCGGAGAGGTCCGGGATGAAGGCGAGGCCAAGCGCGCGGGCTTTGCCGCTGGGCGCGATTTTCGCCGTTCTGACTGACATCGCGTCGTCGATGGTCTCGGGTCCAAACGTCAGCGCGACATCGCCGCCCTTGCTGTCATGCGCGACGATCCTGCCGTTCTTCGGCGAGCGCAGCGGAATCGAAATCGTCTCGTCCGCGCCTTGCCACAACGGCAGGGGCGCCGTTTCGAGATTGGCGGGCAAAGCGACGACGCGCGGCCCGACCAGCAGTTCCGGCGCGACATTGGCGATGATGAGATACGAGCCATCCCGCTCCAGCCGCTGCTCGCCAAAGGAAATCGCGACGCGCGCCGGGGCCTGAACCGGCGCCGAGGCCGCGACACCGGGGGTTCCGAGCGTCACGTCGACAACGCCGGCGGCATCGCCGATCGGGTCCAGCACGAGCGTGTAAAAGCCGGCCGCCAGATCGTAGCGGTTTGGAATCTTGCCGTCGGCGCGCGGCGCCAGCGCGCCGAAAGTCGGCTCGATCGTCGCCGCCAGCTTGACGCCCTTGGCGTCGATGGCGACCGGACCGGCGTCCACGACCTCGAACAGCAGCGTCGTACGTCCACGCAGGTTGAACTTACCGCGCCAGGGACGGCCGTTGGCGAAGCGCGGCATGTCGGAAGCGAGCACCCGCGTCTTGCCGTCCTTCTCGACGCGCGCGAACAGGGCCGCGGCCGCGATCTCGTCGCCGCCCTCGCCGGCGAC
>JBAWEN010000172.1:0-16329 GCA_049591215.1 Methylocystis sp.
CGAACCGGCGGTGTGTCAGGGATTTTTTCCATGCCCCAAAATCTGGCACGTTTTTTATCGCTCACAAAATCTCAAAAACCCTTGTGATTCCTGCCTTAAACCGCGATTCCAATCCGCCTGTTTGCACCCTTTTTCCCCGATGAGCCCTTTTTTAAGAGCTTGCTCTACGCCCGAAAATTTAACGCCGCCCGCCGCCGCGGGCGGCGTTTTTCGTTCCGCGCCGCGCGGTCTTTAAGATTTGGGCGGCGCCGGCGGCGCCGGGGTCACTCTCCAACCTGCGGGCGGATAACGGCCTTCGAGCGATGTTCGAAAATTGTAGGAATCGGTTAACCCTAATTTGATGTTTATCTCGTTCAATTCAACCTGACCTCGATCAGGCGAAGAATTTGGAACAGCGAAAATGAACAAGGCACAGATCGCCGTATTAGGAGTCGCCGTCCTCGCGGGCGGGGGCGCGTTCATGATCATGAGCCGTCCGACGCAAGCGCCGGCGCCGACACGACTTCCCGCCGTGGTCACTCCGATCGTTCCGACGATGACCGATCAGGTGCTCGTCGCGAAACGCGACCTTCCCTATGGAACTGGGCTGACGGATTTGGACATCGAGTGGATGGACTGGCCGAGGTCGACGATACCCAAGGGCGTCATCACCAAGGGCGAGGCGCCGCACGCATTGGAGGATCTGAAAGGATCGTTCGTTCGCGCGCCGATTGGCGCCGCCGAGCCGATTCGACGCGAGCGGCTGGTCAAGGGCGCGACGCCGAGCATGATGTCGACCCTGCTCTCCAGCGGCAAGCGCGCGATCGCGATCGACGTGTCGATCAACAGCACGGCGGGCGGCTTCGTTCTCCCGAACGACCGCGTGGACATTCTCAAGCTCTATCGCGACCCGGAGCTGACCAAGGATCGCGGCGCCGATGTGATGGCGTCGGAGCTGGTCGTTTCCAACGTTCGCGTTCTCGCCATGGGTCAGACCGTCGAGACGAAAAACGGCGAGGCCGTCGTCACCGGCGCCACCGCGACACTGGAACTCGATCCGCGCCAGGCGGAAATCGTGCTGCTGGCGCAGCGCTCGGGCACGCTGGCGCTGGAGTTGCGCCCGCTGGTCGACGCTCACCCCACCGACGGAAGCGGCGCGGTCGTCGAATCGCCTGGCGACGGCTCCCTGACCATCGTGCGCTACGGCGTGACGACGAGCCTGCGGGCCAGGTGACAACCGCGAGAGCACGGAATTTCATGATGAGACCGCAAATTTTTTCCAGCAACCGCCACGGAGAGCCGCGCATGAGCCGCTTGACGCATAAAGGGATCGGCGCCGCTCTCGCCGCGGCGATGGGCGCGGCGCTGATGCTCGCCCCCGTGAGCGCGCAGGAGCGCTATGAGGGCGGGACGACCGAGCTGCCGAGGTCGACGCGCAGCATTCAGATGGGCGTCGGGAAATCCGTCGTGCTCGACCTGCCGCGCGACGCGGCGGAAATCGTCGTGGGCAATCCCGCCATCGCCAACGCGATCGTGCGGACGCCGCGCAAGATCTATCTGATGGGCGCCGCCCAGGGTCAGACGACGGTGTTCGCGGTCGACGCGCAGGGCCGGCAGTTCGCCAAATACGAACTCAGCGTCGGTCGCGACGTCGGCGAATTAGGGCCATTGCTAAAAGCCGCGATTCCAAGATCCGAGATCGTCACGCGCACGGTGAACGACACGATCATCCTGACGGGCCACGTGGCTTCGCCGGCCGACGCGCAGCGCGCCATCGACATAGCCAAGGGCTTCGCGACGAGGAAGGCCGAGAGCGCCGGCGTCGGCGCCGAGGGCGGCGGCGGCGGTGGCGGCGGCGGTGGAAACGTCATCAACGGGCTGATTATTCGCGGCGACGATCAAGTGATGCTGAAGGTCACCGTGGCCGAGGTTTCGCGCACGGTGCTCAAGCAGCTCGGCGTTTCCGCCAATCCCACCAATGGCGCCGACACTCTGTTGAGCGGCGGCTGGGGCACGCTCACCAACAACAACCCCTTCGTCATCAACTCGCAGCTCAGCAACGCCGCGCTCACCCTGAAGGGGCCGGGAAGCACGTCGCTGACGGTCCAGGCGTTCGAGCGCAACAGCGTCGCGCGCATTCTCGCCGAACCCACGGTGACCGCGGTTTCGGGCGAAATCGCGAAGGTGATGGTCGGCGGCGAAATCGCGGTCCCCGGTCCCGGCAGTTGCGTCGCCACCAACGGCTCCAACATCTGCACCCCCAGCGTCGTGTTCAAACCGTATGGCGTGTCGTTGGCCTTCACGCCGGTCGTGCAGGCCGAGGGACGCATTCTGATTCATGTCGGCATGGAAGTGAACGAGATCGACCCCAGCACTTCCGTCACCTACAGCGGCGGCACGGTGCCGGGCTTCAAGACGCGCAAGAACGAAACGACGGTCGAACTTCCGTCCGGCGGCTCGATCGCCACCGCGGGTCTCATTCAGCAAAACAACAGCGCCGCCATCAACGGCCTGCCGGGTTTGCTGAATCTGCCGGTTCTGGGGGCGCTGTTTCGCTCGCGCGACTATGCGCGGCTGGAGACCGAGCTGCTGATCGTCGTCACGCCCTACATCGTGAAGCCCATTCCGGCGAAGGACGTGTCGCGTCCCGACGATAATTTCAGGGATGCGAGCGATCCGCAGGCTTGGCTGCTGGGCCGGATCAATCGTCTCTACGCGTCGCCGAATAATCCCGATCTGAACCAAAACTACAAAGGCCGTATCGGCTTCATTCACGATTAAAACCTAAAGCCGAGAGGATGACTCTTATGTCGAACCACTCCAAAGCCGCGGCGGGAACGCCCGGCGTCGACGCGGGCGGACACAAAGCATGCGGCGCGCGCCCGGCGGCGCGGCTTCTATCGCTCGTCTTGCTGCTGCCGCTCGGCGCGTGCGGCCTGAACAAGGTCGCGATGGCGCCCGAGGTTCCCTATGATTATCACGAGCGGCATCCAATCGTGCTGGCGGAGACGCCGCACGTCATCGACATATTTCCGCCGGCCTTCGGGAGCCGCCTCGACCAGGAGAACATTCTTCGCATCAGGGAGTTCGTGACCCGCTACCGGCGGATGGGCCGCGGGATGATCACGGTTCTGGCGCCGACGGGCGGCTCCGACCCGACGGCGTTGCGCGGCGGCGCCGAGAAGGTTCGCCGCGCGCTCGAGGCCGAGGGCGTCGGGCGGGCCGTTTATGTCGCCTCCTATCCCGTCGCCGACCCCGGCCTCGCGGCGCCCGTCCGCCTGTCCTTCGTCGGCATCGCGGCGAAAGTCAAAGGCCCCTGCGGCGAATGGCCGGACGATCTCGCCTCGGGCGGGTCGGTGCAGGGATGGCAGAACTCCAGCTACTGGAACTTCGGCTGCGCCAATCAGGCGACGCTCGCCGCGCAGATCGCCGATCCGCGCGACCTCGTCGATCCGCGCGGCGAAACGCCAGGCGATGTCGAGACGCGCATGCGCGCCATTCAAAAGGTCCGCCAGGGCAGCGATCCGGGAACAGGCTGGGCGGCCAAGGCGCAAGCCACGGGAGGCAATTGATGAGCGAACCTATCGTCGATCAAATCGGCGCCGCGGGCGATGCGCCCCAAATCGCGCAGGTGCCGCGCATTTCGATCCAGGCCTTTTGCGAAACCTCGCGCGTCGCCGAGGTCATCGAAAGCGCGGCGATGGACCGCCGGATGCTGAAGGCGCACATGAAGGTCCACATGGGCGGCGTCGCCGCGGCCATCGAGGCCTTTCGCGGCGCGCCGACGCCCAATCTCATCATCATCGAGTCGGTCGCCGACCGCGCCGGCCTCATCGCCAATCTCGACGACCTGTCGGAATATTGCGACTCCGGCACCAAGGTCATCGTCGTCGGCCACGAGAACGACATCGCGCTCTATCGCATGCTGACCGCGCGCGGCGTCAGCGATTATCTCGTGGCGCCGTTCGCGGTGCTGAACTTCATTCAGCACGTGTCGCATCTCTACAACGGACCGAACGCGGAAACGCTGGGGCGGGTCATCGCGGTGGTCGGCGCGAAGGGCGGCGTCGGCGCCTCCAATATTTCGCATAATCTCGCCTGGTCGATTTCGCGCGTCCTCGAAGTCCAGAGCGTCGTCGCCGATCTCGATCTCGCCTTCGGCACGGCGGGGCTGGATTTCAACCAGGATCCGCCCCAGGGCATCGCCGAGGTGGTGTTCTCGCCGGAGCGCGTGGACGCCAACCTGATCGACCGCCTGCTGTCGAAATGCAGCGACACGCTAAGCCTGCTCGCGGCGCCCGCGACGCTGGATCGCCTCTATGATCTGCCGGAGTTCGCCTTCGATCCGCTGCTCGACATTCTGCGCGACTCGACGCCCTGCACCGTGGTCGACACGCCGCATCAATGGACGGCCTGGACCCGCCACATTCTGACGAGCGCCGACGAAGTGGTGATCGTCGCCAATCCCGATCTCGCCAATCTGCGCAACGCCAAGACGCTGGTCGACGCGCTGCGTTCGACGCGGCCCAACGATCATCTTCCGAAGCTGCTCCTCAATAATGTCGGTGTGCCGCGGCGGCCGGAAATCGCGGTCGGCGAATTCGCCAAGGCGATCGAGCTCGAACCCAGCGCGATCATTCCGTTCGAGCCGAAGCTGTTCGGCACCGCGGCCAATAATGGCCAGATGCTCGCAGAGATCGAACCCACGTCGAAAATCGTCGAGGTATTCGACGATCTCGCGCGCCTGCTGATCGGGCGCGTCAACATGCGCAAGTCGAAGAAGAGTCTTCTGGGGCCGCTGCTCGAACGCCTCGGGCGAAAAAAGGCGAGCTAGCTTGCCGCGTTACGCCGTCGAGAAAAACCAGGGGTAAACCGCGATGTTCGGAAAGCGTACAGAGATTGGGGATCAAGGCGCGGCGCGCGCGCATAAGGCGCAGCCCACCCCCGCCGCGGCCAAGTCGCTATCTCCATTTCCGGCGCAGCGCCCGGCGGCGGCTCCTGTTCCAGCGGCGCCGACCGAGACGAGAAAGTCCGACGAATATTACATCACGAAGAGCGTCATCTTCGGCGCGCTGATCGAAGCGATCGACCTCGCGCAGCTTTCCAAGCTCGATCCGGAAAACGCGCGCGAGGAAATTCGCGACATCGTGAACGAGATCATCTCGATCAAGAATGTCGTCATGTCGATCTCCGAGCAGGAGGAACTGCTCGACGACATCTGCAATGACGTGCTTGGTTATGGTCCGCTGGAACCGCTGCTCGCCCGCGACGATATCGCGGACATCATGGTCAACGGCTCGACCAAGACTTATATCGAGGTAGGCGGCAAGATTCAACTCACCAACATTCGTTTTCGCGACAACGCGCAGTTGATGAACATTTGCCAGCGCATCGTCAGCCAGGTCGGCCGCCGCGTCGACGACTCCTCGCCGATCTGCGACGCGCGCCTGCTCGACGGCTCGCGCGTCAACGTGATCGCGCCGCCGCTGGCGATCGACGGCCCGGCGCTCACCATTCGTAAGTTCAAGAAGGACAAGCTCACTCTCGATCAGTTGCAGCGCTTTGGCGCCATTTCGGCGGAGGGCGCCGAAGTGCTGAAGATCATCGGCCGCGTGCGTTGCAACGTACTGATCTCCGGCGGCACCGGCTCGGGAAAGACCACGCTGCTCAACTGCCTCACCAACTATATCGAGCACGACGAGCGCGTCATCACTTGCGAGGACGCGGCGGAACTGCAATTGCAGCAGGATCACGTCGTCCGGCTGGAGACGCGTCCGCCCAACCTCGAAGGGCAGGGCGCGGTGACCATGCGCGAACTGGTCAAGAACTGCCTGCGGATGCGCCCCGAACGCATCATCGTCGGCGAAGTCCGCGGACCCGAGGCGTTCGATCTGCTGCAGGCCATGAACACGGGCCACGACGGTTCCATGGGCACGCTGCACGCCAACTCGCCGCGCGAGGCTCTCGGCCGTCTCGAATCCATGATCACGATGGGCGGCTTTTCGCTGCCCTCGAAGACGATCCGCGACATGATCGTTTCGTCGATCGACGTCATCATACAAGCGGCGCGTCTGCGCGACGGCTCGCGCCGCATCACGCATATCACCGAAGTGCTCGGCACCGAGGGCGATGTCGTGACGATGCAGGATCTGTTCATCTATGAAATTCTCGGCGAGGACGCCAATGGCAAGATCGTCGGGCGGCATCGCTCGACTGGCATCGGGCGGCCGCGGTTCTGGGAGCGCGCGCGCTACTATGGCGACGAGGAGCGTTTGGCGGCGGCGCTGGACGCCTCGGAAATCGTCGGCGCGCAATAAGCGGTCGGCGCGGCGCGTCACGCCGCGTCTCTTTGTGTAACGCTATAACTGGAGGCGCCCTTCGATGGAGAACAATGCCGCACTTGTCGCGGGTCTGATCGCTGTCGTGGTCGCGGCTCTGATGTATGTCATCGCCTATCCGTTTCTTTCCGGCGACGCCCAGGCGCAAAAGCGCGCGGCGGCGTTGATGTCGAACACGAAGGAACGCAGCGTCGCCGCCAGGATCAGCAATGATCCGGCGAAGCGGCGCAAGGCCATCGCCGACACGCTCAAGGAATTCGAATCCCAGAACAAGAAGAAGAAGGTCACGATCGAACAGCGCATCGCGCAGGCGGGGCTCACCATCACGCCCACCGGCTATTTTGTCGCTAGCGCGGTCTGCGGCGTGGCGCTGGCGGGAGTCCTGTTTGTCGTCAACGGCAATATGCTTGTCGTCGCGGGCGGCGCGGTCGTCGGCGTCTTCGGTTTGCCGAGCTGGGTTCTGTCCTTCCTTCGCAATCGGCGCATCAGCAAATTCATCGAGGAATTTCCAGGCTCGATCGACATCATCATCCGCGGCATTCGCGCCGGTCTGCCGGTCATCGATTGCTTTCGCGTCATCGCGAGCGAGGCCCAGGAGCCGGTGCGGAGCGAGTTCCGGCAAATCGTCGAATCTCAGACCATCGGCCTTTCCGTCGGCGAAGCGACGGAGCGTTTCGCCGATCGCATGCCGATTTCCGAGGCGTCGTTCTTTTCGATCGTCGTGAACATCACGCAGAAGTCGGGCGGCAATCTCTCCGAATCCCTGGGCAATCTTTCGACGGTGCTCAGGGATCGCAAGAAGATGAAGGGCAAGATTCAGGCGATGTCGCAGGAAGCCAAGGCCTCGGCCGGCATCATCGGCAGCCTTCCATTCGTCGTCGGCGGCGCGGTCTATCTCATCAGGCCGGAATATATCATGCTGCTGTTCATCACGAACACCGGCAAGATCATCGTCGGCTGCTGCCTGCTGTGGATGCTCATCGGCATTTTGATCATGCGCAAGATGATCAACTTCGATATCTGATGGGGAACGTCGTTGTTCGTCGTCGCGAGCGTCGGACCGGAAGGTTAGAGGGTTAGCGCAATGAATTCGGACGAAATCGTCAAGGTCCTCGGCGACTCGCAAATGGTCAGCGGCGTGCTGGTGGCGGTCAGCGTGGCCGCGACCATTTACACGCTCGCGACGCCGTTCCTTGGCGCCGATACGCTGGAGCGTCGGATGAAGTCCGTCGCCGTCGAGCGGGAACGGATCAGGGCGCGCGAGCGCGCGGCCGCCAAGACGAAAGGCGCCACGCTGCGGCACGAACACAAGCGCTATATGAAGGAGTTCGTCGAGCGGTTGTCGCTGTCGAAATGGTTGAACACCGACGACGCGAAGATGAGACTTGCGAGCGCGGGCTTTCGCGGCCCGCAGGCGGAGACGGCATTTCTGTTCTTTCGCGCGGTGACGCCGGTCGCCTTGTTCAGCGCGGTGGTGCTTTATTTCAGCATCATCAACGACCACGGCCTCACCTGGCCAATGCAATTGGCGGCGGCGATCGGCGGCGCTTACCTCGGCATCAAGGTGCCGGAGCTTTATCTCACCAACACCATTCAGAAGCGGCAATTCTCGATGAAGCGGGCGTTTCCGGACTCGCTCGATCTGATGCTGATCTGCGTCGAGTCCGGCATGTCCATCGAACACGCGTTCCGCAAGGTTGGCCACGAGGTCGGCGCGCAATCGCCCGAACTCGCGGAGGAGTTCGCGCTCGCGACGGCGGAATTGTCCTTTCTTCCGGACCGGCGCACGGCCTATCTCAATCTTGTCGCGCGCACGGGCCTCGACGGCGTGAAGCAGATCTGCACCGTGCTGATCCAGGCCGAGAAATACGGCACGCCGCTGGGGCAGGCGCTGCGCGTCACCGCGCAGGAAAGCCGCGACAATCGCATGATGGAAGCCGAAAAAATGGCGGCGGGCCTGCCGCCCAAGCTGACCGTGCCGATGATCATCTTCTTCCTGCCAGTGCTGCTGGTCGTCGTCATGGCGCCGGCGGTCATGCAGGTGATGGCTATGGGCTTTTAGAGTATTTGGTCTGGATTGAATCGAAAAGAGTCTGGTGGCCAAAATCCGACGCTTGGAAGCCTGTTTCAGGCTCCGTGCGGGGGCGTTGTCGGAGTCGGCCACGCGCCAATTGAGCTATTAACATCAGCTGGCTTAGCTCGTACAATCAGCTGGCTTGGCTCTTACAAGACGACGAGTAAGCGGGTAGGTCGCGAGCTTGACCGATAGAGCCTGGCTCGATGTTCGTGCCGGGTTTTTCGGGAGGGCGGGCAGCCGGCGGAGGCATCCATGTTGAATTTCGGAAGAGCGTTCACAGCCGTAGGGCTTGGATTTTTGGCGTGCCTGGCCATGTCGCCGCGGAGCGGCGCTCAGGAAGTTCCCATCGACCGGACCGTGCTTCCAATCCATCAGCCGACCTATCCGGCGGTCACTGAGCTGGACGCCCGCAATGTCAAGCCGCCGCCGTTCTTCCAGGTCAAGACGCCCACGGGCGCGCCGAATGTGCTGATCGTGCTGATCGACGACATGGGCTTTGGACAGTCGAGCGCCTTCGGCGGTCCCGTTCACATGCCAACGTTGGACGCGCTCGCCAACGAGGGCCTGCGCTTCAATGAGTTTCACACGACGGCGCTGTGTTCGCCGACCCGCGTCGCGCTGCTCTCCGGCCGCAATCACCACGTCAACAATATGAGCTCGATCACGGAGACGGCGACGGCTTTTCAGGGAGCCACGGGCGTGCGGCCAGACAGCGTCGCTCCACTCGCCGAAATGCTGCGCCTCAACGGCTATGCGACCGCCGCGTTCGGCAAGTCGCACGAGACGCCGGTTTGGGAGCTTAGCGCTTCGGGTCCGACCGACCGCTGGCCGACGCGCTCGGGCTTCGACAAATTCTACGGCTTTATCGGCGGCGAAACCGATCAGTGGGCGCCGACTGTCTGGGACGGGATGAATAAAATCCAGATCGAGGAGAAGCCCGGCTATCACTTCATGACCGACATGACGGATCGGGCGATCGAATGGGTGCGGTCGGAAAAATCGCTGACGCCGGATAAGCCCTTCCTCATCTATTTCGCGCCGGGCGCCACTCATGCGCCGCACCATGTCGCAAAGGAGTGGATCGAAAAATACAAGGGCAAGTTCGATCAGGGGTGGGACAAACTGCGCGAGGAGACGCTGCGACGGCAGAAGAAGCTCGGGGTCGTTCCCGCCAATACGAAGCTTGCGCCGAAACCTGACGCGATCAAGAACTGGAACAAGCTTTCGGCCGACGAAAAGAAACTGTTCGCGCGACAGATGGAGGTCTTCGCCGGGTTTGGCGAATATGCCGACACGGAAATCGGGCGACTGATCGCGTCGATCAAGGATCTCGGGCAGCTGGACAACACGCTGATCTTCTACATCGTCGGCGATAATGGAGCGAGCGCCGAAGGCGGCATGAACGGCCTCCTCAATGAGATGACCTATTTCAACAATGTGCCGGAGACCATTCAGGAACAGCTCGTCCATATCGACGATCTCGGCGGCCCGCTCGGCCATAATCACTATGCGGCGGGCTGGGCGGTGGCGGGCGACACGCCCTTCACCTGGACCAAGCAGATCGCTTCCAGCTACGGCGGCACGCGCAACGGCATGGTCGTGCATTGGCCCAAGGGCGTGAGCGCGAGGAACGAAATCCGTTCGCAGTGGCATCATGTGATCGATGTCGCGCCGACGGTGCTCGAGGCCGCCGGATTGCCGGAGCCGCGCGTTGTCAACGGAACGCCGCAGATCCCGATCCAGGGCGTCAGCATGCTCTATGCGTTTAACGATCCGAAGGCGCCCGAGCGTCACATCACCCAATATTTCGAGATCTTCGGCAATCGCGGCGTTTACTCCGACGGATGGCTCGCGGGAACCGTTCACAGAGCCCCTTGGGAGTCTAAGGTCCGGGCGCCGCTCGCCGACGACAAATGGGAACTTTACGACACGAAATCGGACTTCAGCCTTATCAACAATCTCGCCGCCAAGAAGCCCGACAAGCTGAAGGAAATGCAAGCGATCTTCATGCGAGAAGCGGTCGCCAACAACGTGCTGCCTATCGACGACCGTCTATTCGAGCGCGTCAATCCCGTGCTTGCCGGAAGGCCGGACCTCATGCTCGGGCGCAAGTCGCTGACGGTCTATGAGGGAATGTTCGCCATTCCCGAAAACGCCTTCATTAACGTCAAGAACACCTCGTTCTCGATCACCGCCGATGTCATCGTTGGCGACCAACCCGCGAATGGCGTTCTGATTGCCCAGGGCGGGCGCTTTGGCGGCTGGAGCCTTTACGTCAAGGACGGCAGACCGACCTACCATTACAATTTCCTGGGCAAGAACAGGTTCACCGTCGCCGCGGCCAAGCCGCTCGCGCCCGGGAAAGCGACCGTCGTGTTCAATTTTGCCTATGATGGCGGCGGCGCCGGAAAAGGCGGTCTTGGCACGCTGTTCGTCAATGGCGAGAAGGTTGGCGAGGGCCGGATCGACGTCACGCAATGCTGCGGTTTCTCGGCGACCGAGGGAGCGGACGTTGGACTGAACACGGGGACGCCGGTCTCCACCGATTATGAAAATCCATTCCGCTTCAATGGAAAGATCGGAAAGGTGACAATCGACCTTAAGGACGACAACAACAAGGACGCCGACAAGGCCGATATTGAGCAGCAGCGCGGGGACGCGAAGCTCAAGAAAGCGGTGTCCGATTAACCGGCGTTAGGGCGAAAATCTTCGCGGGAACCAAGCGTAAGATTTCGGCGGCTAGGCTCCTTTGTTTTGTCGCGCTTTGTCCCGCGGGATTTTTCGTCGTCGAACTGAAGTGGCCTTTAGCGCTCCTCGGGCGGCGGCGCCGCGGCGCTGACCTTGCGGCGCGCGGCGGGGGCGTTGGCTGGCGAAGCGGCGATGTCGCGCCATGTGTTGGATTGCGAAATCATCTGACGGATCGAGGCGACATTGGCGGCGGCCTCGATCGGCGAGAGATCGCGGCGCGACCATTCCTCCGCTTGCGGGAATTTGCCCTCCAGCGCCAGCACCAGCGAAAGGTTCTGGCGCACGCGCATATCCGCGCCGGGCTGGCTGGCCGCGAGCAGCAGCGTCTCCTCGGCGCGCGGCAACTGCCGCGACAGCGCGTAGGAGAGGCCCATGTTCGACAGCACGGTCGGATCGTTGGGGTGGATTTTCAGCGCCTCGTGATAATATTCGCGCGCGGCTTCGTGGTCGCCGAGTTCGTCGGCGATCGTTCCCTGCGTCGACACCACCGACCAGTTCGGACGCTCGGGCGTATGAGCGCGCGACAGAATGTCGGCGGCTTCGGCGAGCCGTCCAGCGTCCGCCAGCGCCTTGCCATAGGCGCCGAGAACTTCCATGTCGGTCGGGTTCTGAATCGCCGTGTTCTGCAGCACGGCGACGGCCTGCGTATTTTGGTCGAGACCATGCAGCGCGCGCGCGTAGGTCATCGCGGCGACCTTGTCCTTGGGGTTCGCGTCGTAGCGCCTTGCCCATTCGTCGGCGAATCGCCGCAGCGCGCCTTCTTCGGTCGGTATTCTGGCCGGGGCCTGGGGCTTGCCGATCGAGCCCGTGACGTCGCTCATCCCCTTGGAGCAACCGGAAAGACCGATAAGAATCATAAGCGCCGCCGCGCAGGCGGCGCGGCTGTTGCGCTTCGCGCCGGCATGCGCGAAGGGAAGAGAAGCATCGGGGCGGGGCGCGGCCTTGTTCACGGCGGTTCTTCTCGTTTTTAAGGTGGACTGCTAATTCGAGCAATAAAGCGTTAACCCTAACGGCGACTTAACGAGGGGCGGCGTTCGTCCCAATTCGAGGCGCCGGCGATGAAATCGCGAGGAGGCGAAATGGCTGTCGATATCGGTCTGGAGGAAGGGACGCGCGAGGCGATCCCGATTGATTTCGTCGACGCGGGGGGCTGGGAAGGCTACATCGCGCGATCGCCGGAGCGAACGCGCGCCTTCGCGCGGGCTTGCGGCTTCGAGGGAAAGCCCGGCCAATCGCTGCTCGCGGCCGGCGAAAACGGCGCGCTGGAGCGCGTGCTGTTCGGCGTCGAGGCGCATGGAGCGCGTTCGCGCGACCCCTTTCTCGCGGGCAAGCTCGCGACGCTGCTGCCTCCGGGCGTCTATCGCTTCGACCATGCGCCCGCGAACCCCGAAGCGGCGGCGCTGGCCTTTCTTTTGTCGCGCTATCGCTTTTCCCGTTATGTCCCGCCAAAGACCGAGCGCGCGCGGCTTTGCGCGCCCAAAGGCGTCGACGCCGCCCGCCTCGCGCGAATCGTCCGCGCCGTCGCGATGGGGCGCGATCTCGTCAACACGCCGGCCAATGACATGGGCCCGGACGCGCTCTCTAGCGCCGCGCTCGAATTCGCCGAGCGTCACGGCGCGACATCGCGGGTCGTCGTCGGCGGGGCGCTGCTCGCGGAGAATTTCCCGCTGATCCACGCGGTGGGGCGCGCCAGCGCGCAGGCGCCGCGCCTCGTCGAGTTCGTCCATGGCCCCGAGGACGCGCTGAAGGTGACGCTGGTCGGCAAGGGCGTGTGTTTCGACACCGGCGGGCTCGACATCAAGCCCTCCAGCGGCATGCTGCCGATGAAGAAGGACATGGGCGGCGCGGCGGTCGCTTTGTCGCTCGCGTCGATGCTGCTGGAGGGCGCCGTTCCCGTGCGCCTGCGGGTGATTCTGCCGATCGTCGAAAATTCGGTGTCGGCTTCGGCCTACCGGCCCGGCGATGTCTATCGCAGCCGCAAGGGGCTTTACGTGGAGATCGGCAACACCGACGCGGAAGGGCGGCTCGTGCTGGCCGACGCGCTGGCGTTCGCCTCCGAGGACGAGCCGGACCTGTTGTTCGACTTCGCGACATTGACCGGCGCCGCCCGCGTCGCGCTCGGCCCGGAATTGCCGCCGTTCTACACCGGCTCCGACACGCTGGCGCAAGACATTACGAAACATGCCGCGGCGGCGGCCGACCCCGTGTGGCGCATGCCGCTATGGGACAATTACGACAGCGGCCTCGACGGCAAGATTTCCGATGTCGTCAATGTCACCAGCAACGGCATGGCCGGCTCGATCACGGCGGCGCTGTTTTTGCGCCGCTTCGTCGCCAACCCCAAGCGCTGGGCGCATTTCGACGTCTATTGCTGGAACCCGGCGGCGAAACCCGGCCGCCCCGAAGGCGGCGACATCCAGGCCGCGCGGTTGCTTTACGATTTGATCGAGGCGCGCGCCGCCCGGGGGAGGGCGTCGTGAGCGACACTTTCGACAGGCGGCTGACCCCGGCGCGGCCCGATCTCGCCGCGAAATATCTCGAAGGGCGCGTCAAAGCGGCGCGTTTCGTCGAGGGCGTCGTCATGCAGGTCAAGGAGGGCGTCGTCGACGTGAAGCGCGAGCCGCGTCCCGATGCCGGCCTCGACACGCAGGCGCTGTACGGCGAACTCGTGACCGTCTACGACGAAGAGGAAGGCTGGGCATGGGGCCAACTCGCGCGCGACAAATATGTCGGCTGGATCGCCGCCAATACGCTGTGGAGCAAGCTCTACGCGCCGACGCATCGCGTGAGCGCGCCGCGCACCTTCGTTTATCCGCGCCCCGGCATAAAAGACCCGCCGCTGATCGCGCTGCCGCTCGGCGCGGAACTCGCCATCGTCGATTCGCGCGATGAGTTCGCGGTGACCAGCGAAGGCGGCTTCGTCTTCGCCAAACATCTCGCGTCGCTTGACGCGCCGGCGGCGGATTTCGTCGCCGTCGCCGAAACGCTGATTGGCGCGCCCTATCTTTGGGGCGGGCGCGGTTCGATGGGGATCGACTGTTCCGGCCTCGTGCAAAACGCGCTGCTGCTCGCCGGCGTCAACGCCCCGCGCGACACCGATCTGCAACAGGCCGCGCTCGGCCGCTCTCTCGCCGCCGGGGAGGCGCTTGCGCGCGGCGATCTGATATTCTGGAAGGGCCATGTCGGCGTCATGCGCGATGCGCGCTTGCTGCTGCACGCCAACGCGGCCCATATGCTGGTGACGAGCGAGCCCCTGGACGAGGTGCGCGAGCGCAACCTCAACGCCGGCGCCGGCGACGTGACCGCGATAAAGCGGCTGGATTTGGTCGTTTCCGCCGCGTGAACGCCTCAGGCCTGGTGCTTGGGCGGCGGCTCATGCGCTTTCTCGTTCCGAAAGGCGTCAGCCGCCGAGTCTCTCCTCTCCTTGTCCGCTTTAGCCGCTTGCTTATCATCGTGGGGCTTTTGCGGGTCGGCGCGAGACGCCGTGGAATCCCGACGCGTCGCCTTAGTGTCGTTGGCGGCTTTCTTGGGATCATGCTTTTCGTTGGGGTGTTTCGCGGTCGCCATGATCCGGGCCCTTTTTTTAATTGTTTCAAGAAGAAGTAAATTAGTTAGGGTTTCGAGGAAGGCAATGGACGCATGCCCGTCATTGCGGGCAGCCAAGCGACGCGGCAATCTCGGGAGTCAGGCGCGACTCCTGGATTGATTCGCCGCGCTCGCGCCAGTCGAGATCGCCGGAAACAAGCGCTGGATTTTGACCACTAGCGCGCCCTACGCTGGCATGGGATCATGCGACGGGAAATCGCGCGAAATCGCAATGTTTGAGCAAGTTCGGATCGCAAAGATCTGTCAACTTTCGCGGAACTTGGCTCAAAGGAGGCGGCATGACGCAGAGGCTTTATCTCGAGGATCTCGCGGTCGGACAGATTTATCGCGCCGGACCGCTGACGCTCGAGGCGGAGGAGATGCTCCGCTTCGCCCGCCAATATGATCCGCAATATTTCCACACCGACCCCGAGGCGGCCAAATCCAGCATGTTCGGCGGGCTGATCGCCAGCGGTTGGCTGACGGCGGCGCTGACCATGCGGCTGCTGATCGAGGGCGGCGCGCCCTTCGCCGATGGGGTGATCGGCGCCGGCGGCGAACTCGCCTGGCCGCGTCCGGTGCGCCCCGGCGACAGCCTGCGCATCGAGAGCGAGGTGCTGAAAATCGCGCCCTCGCGCTCCCGCCCGGATCGCGGAACCGTGATCTGCAGGACCACGACCTTCAATCAGAACAATGACGTCGTGCAGACGCTGACGGCGAAGCTGATCGTCTTCGCGCGCGCCGGGCGAGCGGTTTAAAGCGTTTTCGAGCGAAGTGGATGCCGGTTCGCGTTAAGAAAACGCGTCAAAGCAAAATACTTTAGCCGCGCAAGCCCTGCTTGGCGATGGGCTGGCTGGGATCGAGCGAGAGCGCGCGCTGGTAGGATTCCTGCGCCTTGCCGCGATTGCCGGCGCGGTCGTAGGCGAGGCCGAGCCAGGCCCAGGTCATGGCGCTTTTGCTGTCGACATTGAGCGCCGCGTTGAAGTCCTCGATCGCCTTGTCGTATTTGCCGAGCGTCACGAGACTTTCGCCGCGCGCCTGATAGGGCGCCGCCGCGAACGGGTCGCGGTCGATGGCGTTGTCGAAATCGGTCACGGCGCGAATATTGTCGCCCTGCTTCTGGTTGATGAGCCCGCGCGCGTGGAACGCCTGCGCGTTCTCGGGATTGAGGCGGATGGCGGTGTCGAGATCGGCTCGCGCCTCACCCAGATTGCCCTGTGCGCGCAGCAGATTGGCGCGGCCGATATAGGCCGGCGCGTGATTGGGATTGGCGGAGATGGCGCGGTCGAAATCGACTCTCGCGAGATCGTTGCGGCTGCTTTGGCGATAGGCCAGCGCGCGGTTGGTGTAGGCCGTGAAGTTATTGGGATCGATCCGGATCGCCTGGGTGAAGTCGTCCACCGCTTCCTGGAAATGCCCAAGGCGGGCGTAGGCCGAGCCGCGGGTGTTATAGGCCTCCGGGCTCGAGGGGTTGCGGCGAATCACGTCGGACAGCGAATCAATATTGGCCTGGGCGGCCCCGGGGTCGCTCTCGCTGACCTCCGCGATGCCGCGTCCAGGCGGCCGCTCGACGACCTGATCCGTCAGGCAGCCGCCGAGCGC
>JBAWEN010000173.1:0-2195 GCA_049591215.1 Methylocystis sp.
TGGCCTCGGCCACCAACTCCTCGTATTCGACGATCGAGATTTCGCCAGTGCAGGGGCCGGCGCAGCGTTTGATCTGATAGAGCAGGCAGGGCCGCGTGCGGTTCTCGTAAAAGGAATCGACGCAGGAGCGCAAAAGAAAGGCGCGCTGCAACGCGTTGAGCGCGCGATTGACCGCCCACACGCTGGCGAAGGGGCCGAAATAATCGCCCTTGCGCGCCCGCGCGCCGCGATGCTTGGTGATTTGCGGCGCGTCGTGGTCCCGCGCGATCAGAATATAAGGGAAGGATTTATCATCGCGCATCAGGACGTTGAAGCGCGGCTTCAACTGCTTGATGAGATTGGACTCGAGCAGCAGCGCGTCGGTCTCGGTCTCGACCGAGATGAACACCATGTCGGCTGTCGCGGCGATCATCCGCGCGATGCGGTTCACATGGCCGGCGAGGCGGGTGTAGCTCGCCACGCGCTTTCGCACATTCTTGGCCTTGCCGACATAGAGCACCTCGCCGTCGGCGGCGATCATGCGATAGACGCCGGGGCCGTTGGGCGCGTTCTTCCAATGGCTCTTGATAAGCGCGACCCCGCGCTTGACGCTCTCGGGCGCGTCCAGCTCCGCCATAAGATCGGCGCCGGAACTTTCCTCCAGCGCGAAATCTTCGTCGTCCTCCGGGATGTCATCCCGGAGCGGGGCGTCGTCGGGCCGGTCGGGCGAAATCATGAGGCAGATTTAGGCGCGGCGCGCCGGAATTGGAAGGGGAAGCACAGCCCCTACTCCGCCGCCCGCAACCCCTCGACCCTGCACGACACCGCGTCGAGGCTTCGCGTCACCGTCGCAAGCTCCTCGTCGTGGATGCCCTGGCGCAGCAGATGCTCGTAAGTGTTGCGGACATAGGCGGGATTGTCGCCGAAGGCGCCGCGCGCGCCGGAGACGACGCGGGTGATTTCCTCGACCGGCAGGCGCCCGGCATATTGCGGATGCGCGCGGTCGACCACATAAGTCAGGGCCGAAACTTGGGCGCCTTCCGAAAACTCCACGATCAGGGTCTTTTCCAGGTAGACGGAGGTCACGAGTTCGCGCTCGCGCAGATAAGCCAGCGTCGCCTCGCGTCGGGCGGCCGCGACCCGGAAGGCGACGCCCCGGCAGGAGCCGCCGTGGTCGAGCCCCAGCACCAGGCCCGGCCGCTCCGGCGTGCCGCGATGCACATGCGAGAAAATGCACAGAGAGCGGTGATAGCCCTGCACATGGGCCAACGCGCTCTCGATAAAGTCGAAACCCGGCCGCCACATCAGCGAGCCATAACCGAACACCCAGAAATCGCCGTCGCGCCGCTGGTTTTCGTGTCTCTCCCGCATCGAACCGTCGCCTCGCTTCTGGTTCACGGCCAGCGAATTCGCCGCGCCGACGCAAAGGATATTCCCGCCGCCGTGGTTTCCAATGCGTTAACGGCTCATGGGCCCTCAACTTGGCGGCTACCCACAACATATTGGCCCGAAAACCTTGCAATCGCCATCCTTTTGTGACGCTCATGCAATATGAAGTTCCAACGCCTGCGCCTACTGGGCTTCAAGAGCTTTTGCGAAGCCACCGACTTCCTGATCGAGCCGGGTCTCACTGGCGTGGTCGGGCCGAACGGCTGCGGCAAATCGAATCTGGTCGAAGCCCTACGCTGGGTCATGGGCGAAAATTCCTATAAGAACATGCGCGCGTCGGGGATGGACGACGTCATTTTCTCGGGCGGCGGTTCGCGCCCGGCGCGCAATCTCGCCGAAGTCGGGCTGGTGCTCGACAATTCCTCGCGCACCGCGCCGGCGGTGTTCAACGATTCCGAGACGATCGAAGTCACCCGCCGCATCGAGCGCGAGCAGGGCTCGGTCTACCGCGTCAATGGCCGTGAGGTGCGCGCTCGCGACGTGCAATTGCTGTTCGCCGACGCCTCCACCGGCGCGCGCTCGCCCGCCCTGGTGCGCCAGGGCCAGATCGGCGAGATCATCTCGGCCAAGCCGCAGGCGCGGCGGCGCATTTTGGAGGAGGCGGCGGGCGTCGCCGGCCTGCATTCGCGCCGCCACGAGGCGGAGCTGCGCCTCACCGCCGCCTCGGAGAATCTGACCCGGCTCGAAGACGTGCTGAAGCAGGTCGACAGCCAGGCCGACAGTCTGCGCCGACAGGCGCGCCAAGCCGGGCGCTATCGCCAAATCGC
>JBAWEN010000174.1:0-2439 GCA_049591215.1 Methylocystis sp.
CGCGACCTCGCGCAGTCGTCCCGCTGCTTCGGTCTTCACCCAGTTGTGCGGCGTCTGACCCGAAATCCCCAAGGTCTTCGCCACCCAAGAGGTTGCTTGACCACCCCGGACCAATCGAACAGCCTCCTGCTTGAACTCAAGCGTATATTGTCCCCGAACCGTCCCATTCATGCCAAAACCCTCCCAAGCCGATCTTACTCAATCAGCCTCGGGAGACGTTCTTCGGGGGCAAGGTCACTCCGATAAGAGGGCAACATCATGGATAAACATGAGGCGGCGCCGATCCGTGGCTCATTCCAGCGCCGTGACAATTCGTTCGCCATTCGAGATCTCGGCCGTGGTCAGGCAAATAGCGTAAGTATATTCTTCTTGATGCGTTCGATGCTTTGATGTCGTTTTTTCATGCATTCGCCCGGTCACGTTACCGGCACGATCGCATCGCCGGCCACAAAAGCGATATCGCTGTATTGGCATTCGCCCTCGTCGCCCTGAAAGAGACTGACGGCGATAAGCCAGACGCGCAAGATCCTGGCGGGCGCCGGACCACCGATCGCCGTGGCGTAATCCGCGAAGACGTCCCGCACTTCGTCGCGCCATTCGCCGAGACCTTGCTCGCCGGAGCGAACGACCACATGCGTTTCGCGGGCCGCCCAAGTCGGAATGGGACAGCGAAAACTCTTTTCGACCGGGAGTTCGGAACTCCAAAGATAAGTGATGTCCTGCCCGTTATCGAATTCCACCGCGATGCTGAGATAATCATGGGTTTCAAGCCTGTCCTCGGCCCGCTTCGACGGCAGCTTGTCGACTTTCCACGACCAGCGCAGCCGCGTGCCGGGATCGAAGGCGAGCGGCGCATCCTTGATGAGCAGGCCGGCGTCGCGATGCGTGCGGCAACAGATCGCACCCGCGCGTCCATTGCGTTCGAATGAACGATAGACTTCGGCCGGCCCCAAGAACCAGAGGTAGCTCCAATCCTTGGGCGGCGTAACTGAATTGGCGAGTCGGTCGATCTCATTGTTGATGTAACCGTTCACATCGCCATGCGCCGCCAGGGCGCGCAGACCTTCGAGCGGATCGACGCGCCAGCGGATGACGAGAATGGTGAAACCGCCCGATACGAGATCATATGCCTCGGGCGGCGTCGCCAGTTCACCCGTTCGCGTCGACCATTCGCCGGGGAAATAGCTAGCGAAAAATAGCGGCCCGGCGGCTTCCGCGGCGAAAGTGTTTCCAGCGCGCGTGCCGCGCGAGATTTGGCCCCGCTCGCCGATGCGGCGCCAAATTTGGAAATCAGGGCCAAACCAGAGGTCGGTTCCGTCGAGACATGTTCGCCCGCGCGCGAATGTCGTCACGCGCTCGCCCGCCTCAACGCGAAGACCAGTGTCGAACCAGGGCGGCTGATTGGCTGGCATGTTGAAGAATGAATAGTCGCGGATGGCTCGGGGCGGAATTGTGCTCAGCGCCGCCTCGAAGCGCGATTTGAATTCCGTTTCGGAAATGATCGGCGTAACGCGCATCTGAGAAACTCTCCCTTCTTGGCGAATATTGAGGCGCGGATTCGTCAGCGTGGAAACCGGCGCGATCCGCTCTCCGAAGCCGCTGAGGCGCTCGCGCCGATTATGAACTTTGAAGCGAGCTTTCCTGTGCGCGACCGTTGAGACCCCATTCAGTCACTGTCTTTGTCGGGGGGAGAATAGATCGGGATGCTGGCGCGGACTTCGGATGTTGTCCTGCCGGCGTATGGGCAAATTTTCTTCAATTTTTTTTGGGGAATGACGGTCACCGGCGAGCGCCACAAGTCTCATCGCACGGGTTTATAGGGCCGCGCCCGGAAAGCCGGCCATCGACCGTTCGTCAAAGTCAGAGTTCTTGCGTTGACCCCGCCTATGCTATAGACTTCATAAGTCATATTCTGCAGCGAATAACTGATGGTTCTGACATGATAACAGCGGCTCAGCTTCGAGCGGCGCGCGCGCTCGCCGGCTTGGATCAACGCAAGCTGGCGGAGCTTTCGGGTTTGTCGCTTCCGACCATTCAACGGATGGAGACGAGCGAAGATCTCATCCGGGGCAATGTCGATTCCTTGACCAAACTAATCGCTGCCTTCGAGGGCATCGGCATCGAGTTCCTTCGCGAAGGAATTGTCGGTTCGGACGGGGGACGCGGCGTCCGGTTTAAGAAACCCGCCGCCGCCCGCAAACTCGCCGAACTGGATGAAGCAGCGGATAATGCCCCGTTAAGCCGCGAGGGAGGGTAGCCGACAATGCCCCTGACGGTCGCCCTGTTGAGTATCGCCGTGCTGCTCGGCGCGGCGGGCCTCGCCGTCGCCCTTGCGCGAAGCGTCGAGGCGACCCGGATCATTTACGGTCTTTGTTTTGGTTTCAGTCTCATCCTTTTCGTCGCCGCGGTGGTTCCTCGCAGCGCCGCGGCGTTAACGGC
>JBAWEN010000175.1:0-2067 GCA_049591215.1 Methylocystis sp.
TTCGCCGGCCAGGCGTTCCTGCTGCGGCGGGGAGACGAGGCGGCGGTGTCGGGTCCGACCGCGCTCTATGAAGCGATGAACAGCCAAGGCCGCAAGGGCCTGACGATCCAACGTTACAAAGGCCTCGGCGAGATGAACGCCGAACAGCTTTGGGAGACGACGCTCGACCGCGAGGCGCGCTCGCTGTTGCAGGTCCGGGTCAAGGAGGCGGTCGAGGCCGACGATATTTTCGTCAAGCTGATGGGCGACGTGGTGGAGCCGCGCCGGGAGTTCATTCAGGAGAACGCGCTGAGCGTGGCGAATTTGGATGTGTGATGGGGCGTCAATGATGATGCATATGCACGCCGCCCATTGAACCCCCTCCCGGCGACATCGCGTCGGCCGCTCCGCCTTTCGCTGGCGTATCGGCGCCTTCCGTCCCAACCTCGTGCGCGACGGTGCCCGGCGGATGCGCGTACTGACCGGGATCGCGGTAATCATTGGCGGCGAGATCTTCCCTCACCTTGATGAGCGCGAACATGCCGCCCATTTCGGCGGGACCGAACTGGCCTTCGCCCGACATCATCGGCAGCGTGTTGGCGGGACCGGGCATCGCCATCTCCCCCATGTCGGCCATGCCGGCGTCGCCCATCGGCATATATCCCGGCGCGAGCTTGCCGATCGCCCTGACGAGATCGCGCTTTTGCTTGGCGCCGATGAAGTTGCGATTGGCGTGGCCCATCGCGTTCATCGTGTGATGCGACTTGTGGCAATGGATCGGCCAGTCGCCGGGGTTGTCGGCGACGAATTCAATCGCGCGGATCACGCCGACGGGCACGTCGGTGGTCGCCTCCGGCCAACGCGCGGCTTCCGGAATCCAGCCGCCGTCCGTTCCGGTCACCGAGAAATGATGACCGTGCATGTGGACCGGATGGTTGGTCATCGACAGATTGGCGATGCGCAGGCGCAGGCGGTCGCCGCGCCGCGCCGGCATGGGGTCGATGCCGGGAAAAACGCGGCTGTTCCATGTCCAGATGTTGAAGTCGGTCATTTCCGCGACTTGAGGAAGAGAGGCGCCGGGGTCGATGCGAAAGGCGCTCATGAGGAAGACGAAGTCGCGGTCGACGCGCATGAATTTTTGGTCGCGCGGATGCACGACGAACATGCCCATCATGCCCATGGCCATCTGCGTCATCTCGTCGGAATGCGGATGATACATGAAGCTGCCGCTTTCCTTCGTCTCGAACTCATAGACGAAGGTCTTGTTCGGCGGAATATGCGGCTGCGTGACTCCGCCGACGCCGTCCATGCCGGCGGGGAGCAGGATTCCATGCCAATGGACGGCCGTGTGCTCGGGCAATTTGTTGGTCACGAAGATGCGGACTTTATCGCCTTCCACGGTCTCGATCGTCGGACCGGGCGACGTTCCGTTATAGCCCCAAAGATGCGCGGTCATGCCGGGCGCCATTTCGCGCGTGACGGGTTCGGCGACGAGATGGAACTCCTTCCAGCCATCGTTCATGCGCCATGGCAGCGACCACCCGTTCAGCGTCACGACAGGCTGGTACGCCGGGCCGGTCGATGGGAACATCGGCGGTTGCGTCGCGGCTGACGTCATGCGCGGCGCCTCGGGGATGGCCGCGGCCTGAACGCGTCCGCTCACCGAGGCGATGCTCGCGAAAGCCGCGACGGATTTGATCACGCTTCTTCTCGACATCATGGACGTTCGGCTCCGGTTTCGGCGATCGAGAGGGATGCGGGCTTGTCGTCCCTGGAGCGCGACACGCCTCCGCCCGCGACGGCGGCGCGCAGATCGACGTCGGCGAGCCAAAAATCCTGCTTGGCCTCGACCGCCGCGCCGGTCGCGACGACGCGGCGCCGCGCGTCCTCGAGCAGGGCGAACACGTCGACGATCATCGTATTGTAGCGCCGCAGGGTTTCGTCGCTGATGATGGCGTGCAACGGCATGATGTCGCGCTGATGTTGGCGGGCGATCTCATAAGTCGCGCGATAGGCGAGATAGGCTTCGCGCGCCTCCGATCGGACCTCGACGGCCTTCTGGGCCAGAAGATTTACAGCCTCGAGCCA
>JBAWEN010000176.1:0-6023 GCA_049591215.1 Methylocystis sp.
GCGTTCCGCCGCGCGCCAGAGCGAACAGCCGCAGATAGGGCGTGGCGCCGGCGAGCGCCAGGCGCGGCGCGGCGCTCTCCATGTAGCGGCTCGCGCTCTCGAACGCAGCGACCGCCTCGCGCAGCGCGCCGAATTGCTCGGCGCTTTCGGCTGCGTTGCGCATGTCGTCGATTTCGCGGGCCAGCGCGGCGCCGCCGGAAAGTTTCAGCTTGCGCGTCACGAGGTCGATCGCCTGAATGCCGTTGGTGCCTTCATAGATGGCGGCGATTCGCACGTCGCGCAGCAATTGCGACGCTCCGGCCTCCTCGATGAAGCCCATGCCGCCGAAAACCTGTACGCCCATGGACGCCACCTCATTGCCGATGTCGGTGGAAAAGGCCTTGGCGACCGGCGTCAGCAAGCCCGCCCGCTCCCGCTCCCGAAACGCCGCCTCCGGATCGGCTTCGCGCTTGGCGCGGTCGAGCGAAACAGCCGTTTCGTAGCAGATCGCGCGCGCGGCCTGGGTCAGGGCGGTCATGGTCAAACACATGCGCGCGACGTCGGGATGTTCGACGATCGGCGCCGCTCCCTCGCCGTTTTCACCCCTCCCCTGCCGGCGCTCGCGCGCATAGGCGAGCGCCTGCTGCGTCGACCGCTCGGCCAGCGCGACACCCTGGAGGCCGACGGCCAGCCTTGCGTTGTTCATCATCGTGAACATGCAGGCGAGGCCCTTGTTCTCCTCGCCGACGAGAAAAGCGGTCGCGCCGCCGGCGTCGCCATAGACCATGGTGCAGGTGGGCGAGCCGTTGACGCCGAGCTTGTGCTCGATCCCGGCGCAGCGCAGATCATTGCGGCGGGTGAAGCCGCCCGAGGCGTCGGGCAGAAATTTTGGCGCCAGAAACAGCGAGATGCCGCGCGTGCCGGGCGGCGCGCCGGGCACACGCGCCAGCACGAGATGCACGATATTGTTGGATAGATCGTGTTCGCCATAGGTGATGAAGATTTTTTGCCCAAACAGGCGATATGACCCGTCGTCATTGCGCTCCGCCCTGGCGCGCAGCAAGGCAAGATCGGAACCCGCCTGCGGCTCGGTCAGATTCATCGTGGCGGTCCATTCGCCGGAAATGAGCCGGCCGAGATAGACGTCCTTCAGCGCGTCGCTGGCGTGGGCCTCTATCGCCTCGATGGCTCCCTGGCCCAGCAAGGGACAAAGCGCGAAGGCCATGTTCGCGCCGTTCCAGATTTCCGTGCAGGCGGCGTTGAGGATGGCCGGCAGGCCAAGACCGCCATGTTCGGGCGCCGCCGCGAGCGAATTCCAGCCGCCGGCGATCCATTGCGCATAGGCGTCGCGCCAGCCGGGCGGCGTCGTCACCGCCCCCTCGTAAAAGCGCGCGCCGGCGCGGTCGCCGATCCTGTCGAGCGGGAGCAATTGTTCTTGCGCGAATTTCGCCGCCTCGGCCAGGGTCGCTTCCGCGACGCCCTCGCCAAGATCGGCATAAAGCCCGTTCGCGCCGAGCGCCCCGTCGCCAGCGGCCAGCCGGAGCGCGAAAAGCATGTCGTCGAGCGGCGCGCGGTAGGACATCGAGGCTCCCCTAACGAATCATCGTTCCCTAAAGTGTAGCGCGTCGGCGGCCCATGATCAGCCCGCCGACGAACTGTCGCGAAAGCGACTCAATCCGCGCCTAAACGGTCTCGTTTAATCTGTTCGCCGCGAATATAGGCGACGGCTTTCGTCAGTCGCGCCACGGACAAAACCGAGAGAAAAATCTTCACCCCGCGAAGACGCGCGATAGCAGGTTTTTCTAGGCGTCCAGCATATTTGTCGCGAACCGTCGCGCGCGCCTCTGCTTGACAAGCCGATCGAAAAAGAATCCCATGATTTCGTGTGGAGTTTTGGCTCCCACCTCGTGGATGGCCGATAATTGTCCCACAAGAAAAACAACAACCCTACCGTAGTAAGAGGAATCCCAACGATGAAAATAAGCGCCTTTGTGACGGCTATCGCGATCCTGGCTGGCGTGGCCGGCCCGAGCCTGGCCTTCGACCGCAGCGCTCCGACGAGCAGCTCTGTTGTGCGCGTCAGCTGCGACATCAAGGATGACGACAAGCAGGCCCGCTGCATGCAGAACTGCGACGACACCTATATCAAGGCGAGCCAAGCCTATAAAGAAGGCAAAAACAGCGCCCAAGTCAAGCAAGAGTCCGCGGATGACAAGAAGGTCTGCGAAAAGGCCTGCGGCTGCTGATTTCACCTCGCCCGAAGCGGCGAGGGTTTTGATCGACGATCATGCTGAGGCCGCCTTCGGGCGGCCTTTCGCATGAAGGGGGGCAGCTTACGCCGCCTTGGCCTTAGTCTTCGCCATCAGATCGACGAAGCGCTCGAACAGGTAGTGGCTGTCCTGCGGGCCGGGCGAAGCCTCGGGATGGTGCTGCACCGAAAAGGCCGGACGGTCGGTCAGCGCGATGCCGCAATTGGAGCCGTCGAACAGCGAGCGGTGCGTCTCCCGGGCGTTGGCCGGCAGGCTGTCGCGATCCACCGCGAAACCGTGGTTCATCGAGACGATCTCGACCTTGCCGGTCGTGAAGTCCTTGACCGGATGATTGGCGCCATGATGCCCTTGCGGCATTTTCTTTGTCTTGGCGCCGACCGCCAGCGCCATCATCTGATGCCCAAGGCAAATGCCGAAGGTCGGGATGTTGCTCTCCAGCAGGTCGCGAATCACCGGCACGGCGTATTTGCCCGTTTCGGCGGGATCGCCGGGACCGTTCGATAAAAACACGCCGTCGGGACGCAGCGCCAATATGTCGCGCGCCGTCGCCGTCGCCGGAGCGACCACGACCTCGCAGCCGGCGTCCGCCAGCAGGCGCAGTATGTTGCGCTTGACGCCATAGTCGATGGCGACCACGCGAAACCCGCCCACGCCCTCGCGCGCGCCATATCCCTCGCCGAGCCGCCAACTGGTCTCGCACCAGTCGAAGTTTTGCGTCGCGCCCACCGTCGGCACCAGATCCATGCCGTCGATGCCGGACCAGGCGGCGGCCTTGGCGCGCAAGGCGTCTAAGTCGAACTTGCCGTCCGCGGCATGAGCGATCACGGCGTTGGGCATGCCCTTGTCGCGAATGAGCGTCGTCAGCGCGCGCGTGTCGATGCCGTAAAGCCCGATGATCCCGCGCGCGGCGAGCCAATTGGCGAGATGCCCTTGCGCGCGGTGATTGGAGGGGTCGGTGATGGGCGCGGCGAAAATGGCGCCGATCGCGCCGGCGCTCTTGGCCAGATCGACGGTCTCTATATCCTCGTCGTTCGCGCCGACATTGCCGACATGCGGAAAGGTGAAGGCGACGATTTGCGCGGCGTAGGAGGGATCGGTGAGAATTTCCTGATAGCCGGTCATGGCCGTGTTGAAACAGACCTCGCCCACCGCCTCGCCCCGCGCGCCGACGCCAAACGCCTCGATGACTTCGCCCGAGGCCAGCACCAGCACGCCGGTGCGTAGCGGCGTCGTCCAACCCGTCGCTTTTTCTTGATCCACGCTCATGTCCGCTCTATTCCCAAGGGCCGGGCCGTCCGATGCGCCCGCTGTAATATAATTGCCCGCGAAGTGGAAACCAAATGCGCGAGAAGATCACGGCCGACCTCAAGACGGCGATGAAAGCCGGCGACCGCGCCAAGGTCGACGCCCTGCGGCTCGTCAACGCGGGTCTAAAGGATAAAGACATAGAGGCGCGCGGCGCCGGCAAGACATTATCCGAGGACGACGTGCTGGCGCTGCTGCAAAAAATGATCAAGAGCCGGCAGGAGTCGCTCGACATTTACGAAAAGAACAACCGCCCCGAGCTCGCCGACAAGGAGCGGTTCGAGATCGCGGTGATCTCCAGCTATCTGCCGAGCCAAATGAGCGAGGCCGAGGTCGCCGACGCCATTCACGCGGCGGTGGCGGAACTGGGCGCGACCTCGATCAAGGACATGGGCAAGGTGGTCGCGGCGCTGAAAGCGAAATACGCGGGCCGGATGGACTTCGGCAAGGCGAGCGCCGTGGTGAAGGCGGCGCTCGCGGGTTGAGGGCGGACGAGTCGGTCTGAATTGCCGGTTCGGACCCAGCCCCTCGCTGACGGGCGCGAACTCCGGGGCGCCCGACCTGGCGAGCGGATCGGGCGTTCCTTGGCGGGCCGAGTCTCGCCGCCCGTTGCCCGAGCAAGTTAATATACGCACAAAATCAAAGGCCATTGATCGGGCCCGAAATCGGATAAATAAGCCCGCCGTTCTAAACTTTAATCAATCGTGTGTTGCAGATTTATCACACCTCTCCGAAAAGCGACTGGCAACGACCTTATCGGGCGAGCTTTTTATTCAAAGATCAGGATTCAACCTTTAATATGCAATCAGTCGTTAGGGGACATTCGGCTGTGCCCGACGATCGACGATGAGAGGCAGCAGGAGTTTTGCCATGAAAAAGATTCTATTCGCCGTCAGCGCCGTTGCGTTGGCGCTATCCGCGGGATCGGCGATGGCCGCCGATCTTCCGTCGCGCAAAGAGGCGCCGGTTTATGTTCCGCCGCCGCCGCCCCCGCCGCTGTGGACCGGCTTCTACGTCGGTCTGAACATCGGCGGCGGCTGGGACGCCAATGGCGGCACGTCGGGCTATTCGGCTTATTATGATCCGCGCTACGCGCTTGGCGGGGCGGTTCCCGGCAACCCGGGCGTTTCCAACCTGTTCTTCCTCTCGAATGGAAATACGCTCGGCAGCCAGGGCGGCGTCGTGGGCGGCGCTCAGGCCGGCTACAACTTCCAGTTCAATCAGTTCGTGATTGGCGCCGAGACCGACTTCCAGGGCACCAGCCTCAGCGGCGGCAGCAACAATCCGCTGGTGTCGTACCCGGCCTTCTACAACAACAACGGCGCCTTCGGCAGCAACAACCTCGCCGCCGTTGGAGCCATCACCGGCGCCAACATCAGCCTGCCGTGGTTCGGCACCGTGCGCGGCCGCGTCGGTTACCTCTTCACGCCGACCTTCTTGGTCTACGGCACGGCGGGCTTCGCCTATGGTGAGGTCCAGGCCTGGGGCTTGAGCAACACCCGCACCGGCTGGACCGCTGGCGGCGGTGTCGAGTGGCTGTTCGCGCCGCATTGGTCGGCCAAGGCTGAATATCTCTACGTCGACCTCGACAGCAACGGCCAGACCGGCACATTCGGCTGGACTTACGGCAACCACTTCCATCCGCAGCTCAACGTCGTGCGCGCTGGCATAAACTATCACTTCAACTTCGCGGCCCCGGCTCCGGTCGTCGCCAAGTACTGATCGGCGTTCTGATCGGCCACAGTCCGATCCGAGCCAAGGCGAGCGCCGCGGTGAACGCGGCGCTCGGGGGTTTAGAGCGGATGATTCGGTTTGAACTTCCGATTCGGACCCATACCCGTCTCCGACGAGAGCGAACATCAGATCGGCCGGCCATTGGCTCGGCCGATTTTGCACGTGGACTGACGTTCCTTTACTTGTCGGGTCGCGCCACACATCGCTCGAGCAAGACAATAAATGCTACTAACCAAAGGCGATGACTGAACTTATGCCGTTGAAAAAGAAGCCCTTTTAAATGTTATCGATTACATGTTGCGGATTTGTCACATTCCTCCAAAAAACGACAGTCGACAACCTGATTGGGCTAGGTTTTTATTCTAAAGCCAGGTTTCCGCCGTTATTATGCAACGATTCGTATTGGCTTCGGGTGCGTCCGGCAACCAACGACACCAGGCGGCAGGTGTTTTACCATGAAAAAGATTCTATTCGCCGTCAGCGCACTGGCGTTGACGCTATCGGTGGGACCGGTAAGCGCGACGGATCTTCCGTCGCGCAAGCAAGCGCCGATTTGGGTCCCCCCGCCCCCACCCCCCCTGCCACTGTGGACCGGTTTTTACGGCGGTCTGAACATTGGCGGCGGCTGGGACGACGGTGGCGGCTCGACGGGCTACTCGGCTTATTATGACCCGAATTTTGCGATTGGCTCGTCGCCCACTTACTTCACGGGGAGAGGGCGGAACCGCACAAAGG
>JBAWEN010000177.1:0-3374 GCA_049591215.1 Methylocystis sp.
CGCCAAGATCGGCGAGTTGACGCTGGAGAATGATTTTTTGGAAGGCGCGCTCACCAAGGCCGGCATGCTGAGCGCAAAGCGATGATCGACCGCGCGCACGATCTTCCCATCGCCCGTCAGGCGAAGGTTTTGAACATCAGCCGGGGCGCCGTTTATTACAAGCCTCGGTCGGTCTCGATCGAGGATTTGGCGATCATGCGGCGGCTCGACGAACTGCATCTGGAGCATCCGTTCATGGGCGCAAGGATGTTGCGCGACATGCTGAACCGCGAAGGCGTCGAGATCGGCCGCCGCCATGTCGTGACGCTGATGAAGCGTATGGGGATAGAGGCGATCCATCGACGCCCGAACACCAGCAAGCCCGCGCCGGGGAACAAGATTTATCCCTATCTTTTGCGCAAGCTGAAGATCGAGCGCGCGAACCACGTCTGGGCGATGGACATCACCTACATCCCGATGGCGCGCGGCTTCGTCTATCTGGCGGCGGTCGTCGACTGGGCGACCCGGCGGGTTCTTTCGCATCGCGTGTCGATCACGATGGAAGCGGATTTTTGCGTCGAGGCGCTGGAGGAAGCCTTGGTCAAATATGGCAAGCCGGAGATATTCAACACGGATCAGGGCAGCCAATTCACCGGCAAGGAGTTCACCGGCGTGCTGACGAGCAACGCCATCGCCATCAGCATGGACGGAAAGGGCTCCTGGCGCGACAACGTGTTCGTCGAACGCCTATGGCGCAGCGTGAAATACGAGGAGGTCTATCTGCGCGCTTACGGCAGCGTCGGCGAGGCGCGAGCCTCGATCGCCCGTTATCTGGCGTTCTACAACGAGCGAAGATCGCATTCGTCGCTTGACCGACGCACGCCAAGCGAGGTCTATTTCGCTTCGCAACCGATCGCGGCGGCGGCGTAGCCGTCGCGGCGATTTTGATGCGGTTCTGGTCGGGCTACGCCCTCCCGCCGCCGCGTCAAAATCGCAACGCCCCGCATCCAGAATAACCCGGCAGGAATCCACTTAACTTCCGCGGGGACCTGTTCAGACAACCGGGGCCAGTTCTCTAGCTGACGGTGCAGGCATCAGCGCCGTGTGGCGGCCCGGGGTAGGCAGCGCTCCGAGCCGCATCGTACGAGCGAACGCCGTTTGGAGTTTGACGGCCTCCTTCCGAGAACGGATGGCGGCGTCTATTTTGTCGGGCCTCGAAAAGCGCGGGCAGGACCAATTGTCATCTCGACAGTCGACCACACGCCCGGCTTGAGCAAGAGGTCAGGGTTTGGCGCGGAGATGATCAGGTCGTAATTCGCGGCGCCGTCAATTATCCGCGGCGCCAGCGAAATCTGCGTCACCACTCCTTGAAACGAATGATCGGGCAGCAACTCCAGGCGGAATGAAACATTGTCGCCGGGTCTGATTCCGTCGGCTAACCCTTGATCGACACGCACTGCAATTATGACGACGCCCAGGTCGGGGACGACAATAAATAGTGGCTCCGCCTTCCCGATTGTGACCTCCTTGGCTACCTCGGCAGTTTGAGAAACTACAGTTCCATCGATCGGAGCAATGATGTCGGTATGTTCAAGATTGATTTCCGCGGCTCGAAGCGCGCGTCTGGCTATGGCGACGGACGTTTCGTCGCGCACGACCCGCGCGCGCTTTTTTTCGAGGACTTTCCGAGCGGCTTCGAGCACTTTCTTAGCGTCCGCTCTCCGGCCGGCGAAATTCTGGTTGTGCTCGTAAGTCGCGTGCGCTTGCGCCAATTGTGATTTGGCTTTTTCTAGCCGGTCATTTGCCAGTTTAAGGGCGGCTTCCTCCTGCTCGACCATCAATTGGTATGGGCGGGGATCGATTTTCGCGCAGAGCTGCCCTTTCTTCACGAAGGCGCCTACGTTGCAATAGACTGCCTCGATTGCGCCTGAGGTCTTTGCGTCGATCGGCGTCGCCGTCACGGCGCCGATCTTCGCGGTGGCCGTTACGGTCGCCAACGCGCTCTCAGCCGGGGGCCGGCCATGGTTCACGCGGGAGAAGTATTGACTTCCCCAGTAAACCGCGCCGCCAGTGATCGCCAAGACGATGAGCGCGCTTGCCGGGATTGACCATGGGTGTCTGCCCTCGGACGCGCCTGCGAGCGCTTGTTCGAACGCCGTGGCGCCACGCCCTTTCTCCGCGATCGGTTTCCCGCTTCTCTCTCCATGTGCCTCATGGCCCAGTTGCGCCGCCGCATGTTCGTAAATGTCCTCTTCCTGAACATTGTGGATATGCACAAGGGATTCGAGGGTTTCAACGATCCGTTGCGCATCGCGGATGAGATAGGGTTCGGCTTCATTTGGCCGCAGCCCCTCCGACAAACGTCCCAGAAGTCTCGCCTGATGCAGGATCTCGCGATGAGCGCGGCTCATGGCGCTCAAGCCATGGTCGTCGGTGAGGAAACGCGATACGCGGGGATAGATGGTTTCTTCGTCATCGCGTTCATGTTTGACGATCACCGTCTCTATAATCCGATTGGCTTCGAGAATATAATCCACCGCCTCGGCGGATTCCGCGCTGTCCAACGCGTCGGCGATCTGACGCAGGCGCTCCAGACTGCTCTCGAGTCTCTCGTGATCCTCGCGCAGAACTCCCGCCGCAGCCTTCGACATTGACGGCTGTTCGAAAGCGCCGGGCGGAGTGAGCGCCCGCAGCGCATTCAGAATTACGGCGACGTCGATCGCCTCTTGTATGAGCGCCCCCGCGATGGGTGTCACATAGCCCAACGCCGCGGCGATCATGGTCACGCCGGAAAGCGCCATTCCTGTAACCATGCTCTGCATGGCGATGCCGCGGGTTCGCCGCGCGATCGCCACCGCCTCGGCGACGCGATCGAGCCGATCGACAAGAACAACCACGTCCGCGGCCTCGGAGGAGGCGCTTGCCCCGCGTGCGCCCATGGCCATTCCAACGTCCGCCGCCGCGAGAGCAGGCGCATCATTGATGCCGTCGCCAACCATCAAAGTCGGGGCGAGCCGCCTTTCCGCGACGACAGCGTCGACTTTGTCGGAAGGAACGCGGTCGGCGAGCACCGCGTCGAGATCAAGGGCCGCGCCGATCGTTTCGGCCGGCTCGGAGCGATCGCCCGTCACCATGACAATTTTCGCGACGCCGGCCCTCCTCAGAGCCTGAATCGCCCGCGGCGTTTCGCGACGCAGTTCATCGGCAAACAGCAGCACTGCGATGACACGGCCGTCCACAGCCACGAACACCGTCAGAGCCGACCGCCAGGACGCACGCCGCGCCGCCCGTCGGGCCCATTCCTCCAGTCGTCCTTCGCCATGGACGAGTTGAAGGGCGCCTACGCTGATTCTTCGCCCCCCTATGACGCCCTCCAACCCGGAGCCCAAAACCTC
>JBAWEN010000178.1:0-12660 GCA_049591215.1 Methylocystis sp.
AGAATTTCCAGATATTGATGCTTGTCGACGCCTCCCTTGCCGACGAGCGCCATCGCCTCGCCAAGCGATTCGATGACGGAGGCGATCAGAAAGTTGCCGCTTAGCTTGACGAGATTCGCCGCTTTCGGCGTTTCGGAGACGACGAAAGTCCTTTGTCCGATCACATCAAAAAGGGGGGTCGCGAAATGAATCGCGTCCGGAGGGCCGCCGGCGACGATGAACAAGTCGGCCGCCTTCGCTGCGTCGGGTCGACCGAACACGGGCGCCGCGACAAAGCGCTGGCGACGGCCGGCATGCGCCTGCGTCAATCGATCGCACAAAGCGATGCTGATCGTGCTTGAGGAGACATGTAGCGCCTCGGGCGCGAGCGAGGCGAGGAGGCCATTTTCTCCAAATCCCGCGTCCTCCAAGGCTTTGTCGTCGGACAGCATCGTCCACACCACTTCGCCCCGGCATGCTTCGGCGATAGAGTCGGTGACGCACGCTCCGAGCTTCGAGAGCGCCTCGGCCTTCTCGCGCGACCTGTTGTAGAGGACGAGTTCGTGCCCTGCCCGAATGAGATTCTCGGCCATGCCCGAACCCATGCGTCCAATTCCGATGAAGCCGATTTTCATCGCCACGTCTCCCCTCGCGCCGCTTAAATCCACTGCGGTTTGTCGCCCAAAATGGATAGGCTGAACCAACATTTCCCGGTCAGCCTCGGTCCTATCGGCGGAAGGTAGACGATTTGCTGCTTCCGGCAAGTTTCGGCGGGTAAACCCGAGCTTGAAAGTCGCCTTTCTGTCGATATATCCGATCAAGGGGCGATGGGTTCGTTTGTGCGGGCCAGAGTGCGGACAGACGGCCCAAGGATATCCAGCCTCTCCGGACGCCCAGCAATCCCTGGAGAAATGCCGTGACGGCCAAGACACCTTCGGCATCGCCCAGGGAGTCAGAAATGAAGAAAAACCGCGGTCGAGCTGGGGGCGTCGGACCGATGGTCGCCGCGGGGATTTCCTTGCTCGCGTTCGTCCCCAGTCCGAATTCGCGCCCGGCGGCAGCTCAAAGCGCCGCGGTTGTGACTCGTTCACGAGCGTGCGAAGGCGACAATGGCGGCCTTACACTTTCCCCGGGGTTTTGCGCGACGGTATTTGCGGACAATCTTGGGCACGTCCGCCATCTCGTCGTGGCGCCCGACAATACGCTTTACGCCAACACTTGGAGCGGCCGATATTTTCCCAACTCGCCTCCCCCGCCGGGCGGCTTCCTGCTTGCACTGAGGGATACAAACGGAACTGGGCGCGCCGACGCGGTTGAGAGATTTGGGGTGACCGTCGAGGAGGGAGGCGCGGGGGGCAGCGGAATTGCGTTATACGGCGATAGCTTGTTCGCTGAAGAGAACGATAGAATCCTCCGGTATCGACTTCATGCGGGCTCGCCGCTTCCGACTGGGAAGCCACTCGTGGTTGTCTCCGGTCTGCCTTTGACCGGAGACCATCCCATGCATCCGTTCGTCATCGATCGAGCGGGCTTACTCTATGTCGACCTGGGATCGGCGACGAACGCCTGTCAGGAGGAGAATCGGATTCCTGGCTCACACGGCGTCGCGCCCTGCCTAGAGAAAGAGACGCGCGCCGGAACGTGGCGGTTTGACGCGAAAAAGTCTGATCAAGTCTTCTCGCCGACGTCGCGTTATGCAAGCGGGATCCGAAACGGCGAGGGCTTCGCCTTCGACGCGGAAGGTCGTCTCTTCGTAATGCAACATGGTCGTGACCAACTCTTCCAGAACTGGCCGCGGCTCTATACTCCCGAGCAGAGCGCGGAGCTTCCAGCCGAGGAGCTGTTGTTGCTCGTGAAGGGCGCTGATTATGGATGGCCGGAATGCTACTACGACCAACAGCAGGGCAAGCTCGTGCTGGCGCCGGAGTATGGCGGCGACGGCGGCGGCACGGTCGGCGAATGTGCGCGGCGAACTCCTCCGGTGGCGGCATTCCCCGGGCACTGGGCGCCCAACGATCTTGCGATCTATCAAGGGACCAAATTTCCCCCAGCCTACCGCGGCGGAGCATTCGTCGCCTTTCATGGATCCTGGAATCGCGCGCCCCTGCCGCAGGCGGGCTACAATGTCGTTTTCCAGCCGCTCGCGCACGGAAAGGCGTCCGGTCCGTTCGTGGTGTTCGCGGACGGATTTGCCGGCGCGAACAAGGACCCGGGAAGGGCCGCGTTTAGGCCGACAGGGCTTGCTGAAGGGCCCGACGGCGCACTTTACGTCTCGGATGACGTGCGCGGCCGCATCTGGCGCATCACATACACTGGCGACGGTTTGGATAAGGTCGCGCCCGCGCCAACGCCGGCTCCCGCCGTAGCATCCGTACCGTCGGCGCTGCCGCCGGAGGGCGTTCATCCAGATGCTGGCCGGCCAGTCCGTTCGCTTCCGGCGCCACCTGGATCGTCCGCGGACCTTGTGGCGCTGGGAGATCGGATTTTCCATGGGGAGACGAGCGAGGGCACGTGCAGCGGCTGTCATGGTTCTGACGCTGGCGGAACGCCACAGGGTCCATCGTTGAAGGGAGGTCAATGGCTGTGGAGCGACGGAAGCCTGGCGGGATTAATGGCGACGATTGAGAAGGGCGTCCCCAGCCCAAAGCGGTATCAGGGCGTGATGCCGCCCCTCGGCGGAGCTCCGCTGACAAAGCAGGACATCGCGGCTGTGTCAGCCTATGTGTGGGCGATTAGCCGCCCCGGGCAGAACCGAACAGGGAGCGGTGATTGAAAGTTCTGGCCAAATGTCGCTTAGCCGCGATTGGTTCTGTGCGACCACTGCCGAGGCGCGTGCGCGGAGTCGGACCAAAACTACTCGGCCGGCGCCACGTCGTCATGCGTAGGCACGGGCGCCATGGTCTCGAACACGCCGTCTTGTCGCACGAGCGCGTGGAAGAGCGCGGCCGCGAGATGTAACAGGATCAGGGCAAAGAACAGGAATGCCAAGTAGAAATGCGCGCCCCAGAGCAGCGCATGCAGGCTATCGCTCGGCGGCAGGATCGCTGGAAGGCGCACGCCGCCGTACAGCACGACCGGGTAGTCGGCGGCCGAGAGCATCGCCCAGCCGATCAGCGGCATGCCGATCATGAGGCCATACAGCGCGTAATGCGATAGACGCGCCGCGAGCTTCATCGGCGCGGGCAGGTCCGCCGGAAGTGGCGGCGCGCGAAAGCGCAGGCGCGCCGACAGACGGATCAGCGCGAGCACCAAAATCGCGATGCCGAGCGGTTTGTGAATCGAAACGAGCCACAGATATTTCGGCGTGATGGTCGACACCATGCCCACGCCGATGAAGAGCATCGCCAGGATGCAGACCGCCATGAGCCAGTGCAGTAAGCGCTGGAGCGGGGTGAAGCGTTGACGGGCGATCATGGGTTGGCGCCAGTTGCGGTTCGGGGGTAATCCTTGGCCTCTGCCGTGCGACGATCATAGGACTTCGCGTAGACGGACGACCGCGCGGCCGGGAACGGGTCATCCGAGGTTCGTATGCCAATCGGCAGGACGGTCGGATCGAAGTTGATGTCGCGACACGGGCCATCCCGCTCTGGTTGGATCTGTTGCACGGTGAGCGTGCCTACATCGACGCTGCGACGGTCCTCTGGCCACGCCTTGCTCGGATCCGCGGTGGGATCGTCCGGATTGGCGACGGTCACCATCATGGTCCAGCGAAGCGGCCCACCGCGAACGCGCTCGGCGATCTCCTGCTCAAGGAAATTAGGGCCGCGCTTAGCGAGCTCATCGGGCGAGACCGGAACGGGTTGCGCCGCCGGCAGAAGCGACCAGCGCACCGCATGTTCAGCGCCGGAACCATCGACGAAGATGAAGGCGTTAAGGCCGTTGAAGCGGTCCTCGGCGTAGCTGCCCGTCCAAGGGGCGCTCTTGGCCCATGCGCCGAACGCCGCGATCTCCGGATGCGCGCCGGCAAATGTCCGCATCGCGCTCGGATCCTTGCTCGCCGAGGCCACCAGCAACTCGTAAAACGCTTGAGGCGTCGACACGGGAAAGAATGGGGGATTGATCATGGCGGTGCGCCATTCCTGCCCGTCCGGAGTCGAGATCCGTAGTCCCATGCCCCTCACCCGGACCGTCGCATCAGGCGCGTTCGGATCAGCGGCGCCCAGATTGAAGCGCCCGAGCGCCGGATACTGGCCGCGCGTAAAAACTTGAGCTCGCGAGAGCGCCGACCCGCCCCCATTCGATTCAAACCTGCCAGTAAAGCAAATGCCCTTTGCGTGGTTGCGGCGATGGCCCAGCGGCACGCCAGTAGGAGGCGTTAACGCATCCACCACCTTGTCCGGCGTGAGGCGCCGGGGTGAGAACCATCCCGCCATGTAAGCAAATGCAGCGGCGGCGCCCGCGACGACCACGGCGATCAGCGCCAGCGACGCAAACACTGAGCGCGAGGGAAGCGGTTGGGGCATTCAAATCTCACGGTTACGGTGGAAAACCTTACGAGAACCGGCGCCCACTAAATCCGCCTCACAGACGCTGGCGCCGGACAGTCGATCACTTCAGCTTCTCCGAAGCGACAGCTCATCTCCGTCGCCAATCCTGACACTAACGCTATGCGCGCTTTGCACTTCGCACGCGGGGCGGGCCGGACGTGCGATGCAGTGCTTAGGTAATGGTAGGTAGGCCACGACATCCGATGTCAAGGGCCATGCGGGATTTTCGGTGACGGCATGAATCGAGCGGCGCCGCCTTTGCTGTGCACCTTTAGGGGGCTGAGCGCCGCCTTCCGCTGGTCCGACTTGGAGCCGCCGTTCCGCAAGGCGCGGCCATATTCCGCGAGGGCATGAAGCCCTCGCCAGTCACATGGATCAATGACTCGTCGAGGGAGTTTCGCCGTACATCTCGCCAAGGCGCTTATGCGCGAAGGCAAGCGCGGGCGGCAAGTCCATTCGACCGCCAATGATCTCGATATAAGCGCCCGAACTCGACGAACGCGCCTTCTCCATGGCGGCGTCGAGTTCGCCTAAAGTTTCGACATGGGCCGTGAACCAGTCGACGCAACCCATCGCGCGAGGAAGCTCCGCGTAGTTCCACCGCGCCAGGTCGTTGTAAGACCAGTCCGGGCTTTGTTCCAGCGCCCGCTCGACCATGTAGCCGTCGTTGTTCAGCACGAACATCGTCACCCTGGCCCCGAATCGGCCCATGCCGCCGATCTCGTTGGCGGTGAGCTGATGCGATCCTTCTCCCGTGATCAAAACCGTTCGGCGACCGGGATCCGCAAGCGCGATCCCGAGTGCGGCGGCCGTGGCCCAGCCGATCGATCCCCACAACATCTGGGACTCGACTCGCACGTCCGCGGGAAGCGGCATGGGCGTCATGCCCAAAGTGGAGCTTCCGGTCTCCAAGACGACAGTGTCGCCAGCACGCAGAAAGGCGGCGTAGCGCGGATAGAGAGCATCCATCGAGACCCGGTCGGACGGCTTGCCATCCACGCGGGCCGCCGGAACGGGGTCACGGCGATATGGCGCCGCTTTCGGTTTGAATTTCGCCAGCGCCGCGAGCATATCGGCCAGGCGCACCGAGCTGAACACCCGCTCACCGACCCGCGCATCATTTAACCCGAGCGAAACAAATCGGCTCGGGTCGAGCCGGGCGGAGTAAGCGGCCGTCGAGATGTCGTTGAGATTGACGCCGCCAAGGTCGAGAACCAGCTCGGCGCCCTCGACGATCTCGCGAGTCTGCTCGTTTGAAACCGCCCCGGCGTACATGCCGGCGAATTGAGGGTGATTTTCACCAATGAGTCCCTTTTCCATCGCGGTGGTGGCGAAGGGGCAGCCAAGCGCCTCGATCACCTTTCGCGCCTCCGTCTCTAATCCCAAGCGCGCCAGCGTATAGGCGGGCAAGGCGACGATCGACCTTGCGTTTTCCACCCGTTGTTCGATCGTTGCGATCGCTTGCCTGAGCGACGCGTCGTTCGACGCGAGCCTGACGGGCTTGACATCGCTCCAAGTGACCGGGGTCAACGCGAAATCGGAAGGCACGGCAATATAGGCGGGCTGGTTTTCGCGCCTCGCTTCGGCGATCAGGCGCTCCATTTCGATCATGCAGTTTTCCGGCGTTATGACCGCGTGGCAACAGGCGGCCTGCGCCGATATGTTGACGAAATTGCCGAAAACGCCGTCGCCCAAGGTATGATGCGCGATCTTATGCAATCGCTGATTTTGATAGGACGGCATCCCGACGAGATGGAAGACGAGAGATCGCTCGGCCTTGGCGCCCATCACGCCGTTGAGCGCCGACAATTCGCCCACGCCATAGGTCGTCACCAGCATCGCGGCGCCGCGAATGCGGGCGTAGCCGTCGGCGGCGTAAGACGCGTTCAGCTCATTCGCGCAGCCTATCCATTTGACTTCCGGGCTGCGATCCACAGCGTCGCACAGTGGAAACGCATAGTCCCCGGCGACCCCAAAGCAATGATCCATGCCCTCCTCCGCAAGTCGATGAACGATATAGTCGGCGACGCCGCGCTCTTGCCGCTGAGACGCGTTGGGTTGGCGAGCAGGTTCGGTCATGGCGGTCTCCTTGCGTAATAAGCCCCGGAGACGGAGCCCGCGATTATGATAGCGCGTCGCCGGTCCTTAGCCAGCGCCCGCGGCGGAGCTAATTAAATTTGCAGCCGCCATCAACTGAGTTATCCGTCGGCCCGAATGCTGGTGGACACATTAAACCTCGCCCAGGCGACCGGGCCGGTCTCCCCGCTCGATCTCGCCTCGGGCTCCGGCGTCTGGGGCATCGCCCTCGCTCAGGCGTCGCCTCACGTTGCCGTTTATGCGGTCGACTGGCCTGATGTGTTGCCCGTGACGCGACGCGTGGCCGACCGGTTCGGGGTCGGCGAGCGGTTCATGATGGCGGAAGGCGCCCGCAATCGCGCCCCGCGCATAATTGCCGGCGACAGGCGCATAGGTGGAACCCAGCCGAATTATGCGCGTTGTAGCTTCGCGGAGCGCTCTTCTCCGGAGGGCCGGAACATGCCAGGGCAAATTTATCATCGCGGCGACGGACTCGCCATGCCACTCCTCGTGACGATCATCATGGCGGTGATCGGCGCGTTTGTGTTCTTCCAGTTTGGGGGCTAGACGGAGCTTCTTTTTTGTTGACGGTTCAGTGATCGGGTTTTGTCTGCCCCACTCGGCTGGCGAGTTGTGCAAAAGAAAGATCCCTCCCCTCGGAAGAGGCTTGCAACGCGTGCCTCAGTAACCTGGCCGGGAAACAGATGGCGTCAACGTTGGCGCCGCGCAACTCGGTGGGCCGTTGCGGATCCGAAGCTAAAGCTTTCTCGACGCCCGCCAAAAGTTGATCGATCTCCTGGTCACTGCACACTCCCTTGTCGCGCAGGGCGCCAAAGAGAGCCGCCAACACGGCGTAAACGCCTTCGAGCTGGAGATTGGCTGTATTCATGATCCACCCGCGCGGTTAGAGAAATGGCCCCCTCAACTTATCGTGCTCGGACCGATATTGAAATGTTGCTCGACATGCCCACGCGTAAAATCGATCCGCCGTGCATCCGGGCGCGCCGCTGCGTGACGTCCGGTGTTTTGTGCAATCGTTAGCGTCACCGAGGAATAAGCGACGCTTGAGGGGATCGCCAAGGGAACAGCGGCGCGTTCCTCAAAAGCTTTCAATTATGGTCACGCTTCCGCCACGTTTTCAAGGTTTATTCATAGCGCGGCGCAACATAGTTCAGTTACGCCGCACCAAATGCGGCGTTATCACGGAATTTCTCAAGCCATCATGAAACAAAACTGAGATATTCCAAAGTACCTTTGGGGGGTATTTGCGTGGAGGATGCCCTATGATTACCATGAATGATTGCGCCAATCTCGTTGGAATCGCGCCGGATGAATTGCCTTTATGCGCCATCCCCTCCATCCGACATGCATCTTTGCTTAAAAGCTATTTGTTTAACCTGAAACGGGGTGAGAAAGCCGTGTGCTGCCTAATCATCGGCGATTTCTGGCGCTTGAGGGAGCTCGGAGCGGAGGAGCGGGCCGCTGACGTGTTCCACGTCTTGCGGCTGTTTCTATCCGCCTACCCCAGAGCCAAATGCACGGCGTGAGCGCGATGCGGATTCACCGCAACATGCTAATTTATCGCGGAACTTTCGGCTGGTTAGGATTTTGATCGGCGCCGCTCGGGAACCATTGCGGCGCGAGGGGAGCATTGACGGGCAACGGTTTACGACAATTTAAAGTATTGCGCGGCATCGAAGGACCGATGTTTTGGGCGTCTCATAAAGGGAGGCCAACCATGGGAGCAATTCTTGAACTGACCAGCTATGCCGCGACTCCGGTCGGCATCCTCGTGATAATCGTCGTCGGAGCGGCGGCTTATTTCGCGGCCCGCTGGGTTTTTAGCGACTGAATTGCACCGGCGAGTTTTACCGCGTCACAGCCGGGCGGGTCGTGGAGCCCGGCCGCACCCGGCAAGCGAGCCCAGCGAACTCCTCCGCTGGTCGCTCGCCGCCAGCCCTTATTCCGGCTTGGCCAACTCCTCTAACGCCGCGGCGAGAAACCGCCCCGCCTCGCCGCCCGACACGACCCTGTGATCGAAAGTCAGACTCAATGGAAGAATGCGACGAATGGCGGGCGCGCCTTCGAGCGCAACAACGTCCATTCGAATGCGGCCGGCGCCCAGAATTGCGACCGTGGGCGGCAAGACGACGGGGGCGGCATATTTGCCGGCGATCATCCCGAAATTGGACAGAGTAATAGTAGCGCCTCGCAACTCTTCCGAAAGCATGCGTCGCGCCGCCATATCCGCGCGCATTCGGTCGATCGCGGCCCGCAAATCGGCCGCGTCGCGATTGCCGACATCGCGCAAAACCGGCACGAACAAACCTTCCGGCAAATCGACGGCGACGCCGAGGTCGATTTTGCCGAGCACGCGGCGCGCCATGGTCTGGCCTTCGAACCAGGCGTTGAGCGACGGCTCGGCGCGGCAGCCCGCGACAAGCGCGCGAATCAGCCGGATCGTTGTATCGGCGCCCTTGGACCAGCTCCCGATGTCGGCGTCATCCATGATCGTCGCCGCAGCGACCTCGGATCGCGCGAGCGCCATGTTTTGGGCCATTGCGCGACGGAAGCCGCGCAATGGTTCGGCCGGCCCGGATTCGGCCAAAATGCGCGCGACTCGCTCGACGTCAGCGGAAGTGATCAGGCCATCGGCGCCCGATGGCGTGACGATGGCGAGATCGACTTTGAGCTTGCGCGCCAAGGCCCTGACGGCGGGCATGGCGCGAATTCCCGCGCCCGCATGTTCGAGGGAACTCGGCGCCTCGCGCATCACTTGCGTTCCGGTCGCGACAGCGCCGACGATGGAGCCCGCGCCCTCGTCTTCGTCGCCCGCGCCATCGAACCCGACCAACGGCGCTCCGATGTGGACAATTTCGCCTACCTTGGCGAACAGCCGCTCAATGCGCGCCGCGTGCGGCGAGGGAATCTCGACCACGGCCTTCGCGGTCTCCACCGCCAGCAGAGGATCGTCGACCGAGACGGTCTGGCCAGATTGCACGCGCCATTCGACGACCTCGGCTTCCTGCAAGCCCTCGCCGAGGTCCGGGAGTCGGAAAATCTTCATCATCCCTCCATGACGTTTCGCACCGCGTCGGCAATTCGCGCGACGCTGGGCATATATTGCATCTCAAGACGAGACAGTGGCACAACCACGTCATAACCGGTGACACGCTTGACCGGCGCGAGTAGCGAATAAAGCGCGCTTTCGCCGATCTGCGCCGCGATCTCCGCGCCAACACCGCAGGTTCGCGGCGCTTCATGCGCAATGACGCAACGCCCCGTCTTCTCGACCGATCGCAGAATCGTCTCGAAGTCGAGTGGCTTTAATGTCGCCGCGTCGATTACTTCGATCTCGATGTTCTCCTGCTCAAGAACCTCCGCGGCCGCCATGACCTCGTGCAGCATCGCGCCCCATGCGACGACCGTCGCGTCGCGGCCTTCGCGCGACACGAAGCACGCGTCGAGCGGCAGCGCTTCGCCATCGTCAAGAACCTCCTGGCGAAACAGCCGATACAGCCGCGTCGGCTCCAGAAACACAACCGGATCGGGGTCTCGGATCGCGGCCAGCAACAGGCCATAGGCGCGGGCTGGCGAGGAAGGCGCCACCACGCGCAACCCCGGCATATGCGCGAACATCGCCTCGGGACTCTCGGAATGATGCTCCGGCGCGTGAATGCCCGCGCCGCAGGGCGAGCGCAACACCATCGGGCAGGTCAGCCGACCGCGCGTGCGATGGCGCAGCCGCGAGGCGTGATTGATCATCTGGTCGATGCATGGATAAATGAATCCCGAGAATTGAATTTCGGCGATGGGCTTCAATCCCATGGCCGCCATGCCGATCGCCACGCCGGCGATGGCGCCTTCCGCGAGCGGCGTGTCGATAACCCGCTCTCGGCCAAAGCGCGCGATGAGACCGTTCGTCGCGCGAAACACGCCGCCGTTAACTCCAATGTCTTCGCCAAGCAGCAGCACATCGGGATCACGCTGCATTTCATGCGCGAGCGCCAGGTTGACCGCCTCGACCAGCGTCAGCTCAGCCATCCGCCGCCCCCGATGATGAAACGGCGCGGACGACCTCCCGCGGTCCATCGCCGGGCGCGAAGCGGCGCGCATCCTCAAGCTGGCTTTGCATTGCGGAAGGCAGCGCCGCGTAAAGGTGGTCGAACATGGAATCGATTCGCTGCGCGGGCGTGGCGAGATAGGTCGCCACCGCTTGTTCGACCTCCGCGGCGCATTGCTTCAGCAAGGCGTCTTCCCGATCCTTCGTCCAGAATCCTTTGCCGGCGAGGTAGGTTCGCAGCCGACCGATCGGCTCGCGCGCCCATTCTTGCTGCACCACTTGCGGATCGCGGTAGCGCGTGGCGTCGTCGGCGGTCGTGTGGTCGCCCAAACGGAAAGTCAGCGCTTCGATCAACGTGGGGCCGCCGCGGTCGCGCGCTTTCTCTATCGCTTGACGCGCGGCCTCATACACCGCGATCACGTCGTTGCCGTCGACTTGTAGTCCCGCGACACCCGCGCCAATCGCCTTTTGCGCGAGAGTTTCCGCGGCGCATTCGCGCTCCCGCGGCGTCGAAATCGCCCAACGATTGTTGTTGATCACGATGACGACAGGCGCTTTCCATACGCCCGCCATGTTCAGCGCCTCGTAAAAGGCGCCATTGCCGGTCCCGCCGTCCCCGATGAAGCAGACCGCGACGCGATTTTCTTTACGCAAAAGGAAAGCGTAGGCGACTCCAACCGCATGAGCGACCTGCGTGCCGACGGGAATGCAAATGGGAAAGTCCGCGCGGGGAACGGCGAAATCGCTTCCGCGCTCGTCGCCGCCCCAATAGAGCAGATTCTCGACCATGGTCATTCCGCGCAGCAACTGCGCCGCGTGGTCGCGATAAGACGGCACGAGCACGTCGCGAGGCAGCATGGCGGACGCGACTCCGACGCCGACCGCCTCCTGGCCGAGCGCGGACGCAAAAGTCCCCAATTTTCCGGTGCGCTGCAACGCGATCGCCTTGCCATCGAACATGCGCGCTCGCGTCATCGCACGGTAAAATCCCTCCAATAGATTCGCGTCTCGCGCGATCGCTCCGGCCGTTTCGTTCAACTCGCCCGAAGGCGAAAGAAACCGCAAACAATCGATCCGAAAGTTTACGCTCATCTGCTTCCCCGGAAGCTCTGTCTCCGCGCTGTCAATCACATTGGAGGTAGCGCGCCGCGGCGTGAAGTCATCGTGCGCCGCGCAAATTTTATGACGATATTTAAACTGAGAATTCCGCGCCAGCGTTAACGAATTCGTTCGATCGCGATCGCCGTCGCCTCGCCGCCCCCGATGCAAAGCGCGGCGACGCCTCTGCGAAGATCATATTTGCGCAGCGCGGCGATCAATGTGACGACAATGCGCGCCCCGGATGCGCCGATGGGATGACCGAGCGCGCAAGCGCCGCCATGAATATTCACTTTGTCGTGCGGAAGATCGAGCGCGCGCATCGCCGCCATTGCGACGACGGCGAAGGCTTCATTGATTTCGAACAGGTCGACGTCCGTTAGCGTCCATCCGACCCGCTCCATCAGCCTTTCAATCGCGCCAATCGGCGCGGTCGGAAACTCACTCGGAGGTCCGGCGTGAGTAGCGTGGCCGACAATCCTCGCCAAAGGCGAAAGCGCCAGGCTCTCGGCTTGCGCACGGGTGGTCAGGGCCAAAGCGGCGGCGCCGTCGGAAATCGAGCTGGAATTCGCGGCGGTGACCGAGCCGTCCGCGCGAAACGCCGGCCGCAACTTCCCGATATCGTCAAGATGCGCGCGGCCCGGGTTTTCATCGACGGCGATCGTGCGATCGGCTTTGCCGCCAAGCGTCAACGGGACGATCTCGGCCTCGAAATCGCCTTGGGCGATGGCGCGCCGGGCGCGCGTCAGGGAAACGAGCGCGTAGTCGTCCTGCATTTGCCGCGTGAATTGATGGCTCGTCGCGCAATCCTCGGCGAAGCAGCCCATCAGACGGCCCTTGTCGTAGGCGTCCTCGAGCCCGTCCAAAAACATGTGATCGACGAGCTTGCCGTGCCCCATGCGGTAGCCGGATCGGGCGCGGTCAAGCAAATACGGGGCGTTGCTCATGCTCTCCATG
>JBAWEN010000179.1:0-4152 GCA_049591215.1 Methylocystis sp.
CTCGGCCGTTTCGCGGCGGAGGATTTGCGCGCGCAGGACGGCTCGGTGATCGTGCCCGCGGGCACGATGATTCAGGAATGGCATATCGAGCCGATCAACGCCGCCGGAATTCAGGAGGTGAAGATCCGCTCCGTGCTGACCTGCGAGGCCAAGAACGGGGTCTGCGCGGCATGTTATGGGCGTGATCTGGCGCGCGGCGTGCCCGTCAACATGGGCGAGGCGGTCGGCGTCATCGCGGCGCAGTCGATCGGCGAGCCCGGCACGCAGCTCACCATGCGCACCTTCCACATCGGCGGCGCGGCGCAGCTCGCGGATCAGTCCTTCACCGAGTCGAATTTCGACGGCGTGATCCATATCCGCAACCGCCATCTGGCGCGCAACGGGGATGGCGATCTGATGGTGATGGCCCGCAACGTCGCCGTGGTCATCGTTGGGCCGGACGGGGCCGAGCGTTCGGTCACGCGCGTGCAATACGGCGCGCGGCTGAAAGTGGACGAAGGCGACAGCATCAAGCGCGGCGCGCGCATCGCCGAGTGGGATCCTTACACGCGTCCGATCCTCTCCGAGATCGACGGCGTGATCGGCTTCGAGGATCTGGTCGAGGGCCAGTCGATGGCGGAAACCGCCGACGAGGCGACCGGCATCACCAAGCGCATGGTCATGGACTGGCGCCTTAATCAGCGTTCGGCGACCTTGAAGCCGGCGCTCGTCATCAAGGGGCCGGACGGCAAGATCGGCAAGCTGCAACGCGGCGGCGACGCGCGTTATCTGGTGGCGGTCGACGCGATCCTCGCCGCCGAACCCGGCCAGAAAGTCCAAGCGGGCGACATCATCGCGCGTATTTCGCTCGAGAGCGCCAAGACGCGCGACATCACCGGCGGTCTGCCGCGCGTCGCGGAATTGTTCGAGGCGCGCCGTCCGAAGGACCACGCGATCATCGCGGAAATCTCCGGCACGGTGCAGTTCGGCAAGGACTATAAGAACAAGCAGCGCCTCAGTATCGTTCCGAGCGAAGAGGGCGCCGATCCCGTCGAATATCTGATCCCGAAAGGCAAGCACATCCATCTGCAGGATGGCGATGTTGTCGAGAAGGGCGATTACATCGTCGACGGCAATCCGGCGCCGCACGACATTCTGGCGATCAAGGGCGTTGAGGAATTGGCCGCGTATCTCGTCAACGAGATCCAGGAAGTCTACCGGTTGCAGGGCGTCAACATCAACGACAAGCACATCGAAGTGATCGTGCGGCAGATGTTGCAGAAGGTCGATATCGTGGATTCGGGCGACACCCCGTTCCTCGACGGCGAGCAGGTGGACCAGACCGAACTCGAGGAGGCCAACGCCAAGTGCCTCGAGGAGGGCAAGAAGATCGCGACCGGAACGCCGGTGCTGCTCGGCATCACCAAGGCGTCGCTGCAAACGCGGTCCTTCTTCTCGGCCGCCTCCTTCCAGGAGACGACGCGCGTCCTCACCGAGGCCGCCGTCAACGGCAAGGTGGATCCACTGGTCGGCCTCAAGGAGAACGTCATCGTCGGCAGGTTGATTCCGGCCGGCACCGGCGCGGCCATGTCCAAGTTTCGCGGCATCGCTAATGGCCGCGACGATCTGATCATCACCCAGCGGGCTGAAACGGCGGAGGCTCGGCCCGCGACGCCAAGGCTGCCGCCCGCGGCGGAGTGAGCGTGCTGCCGCCCGCGGCGGAGTGATAGTCGCCGCGCGGATTTGACTTAAGCGGCAAGGCCGCCCTTCGGGGCGGCCTTTTCGGCTCACGAAAGCCTGGGATATCCGCCAATAATCGTCCGCGCGGTCACAAAATCGCCGGACTATTCGGGCGTTGTTAACTTTAGAGATGCATTTCTCGATAGGGCGCGGACTTCGCGCGCCCCAGTCTCACGCTTGCGTGCTTATCGCAACTGGAGCGATCCCTTGTCGAAACCGACCACTTTTCGCTTTTCCTTCGGCCCGGCGCCTCGCGCGCCGCTTTGGGGCGTCCTCGCCGCGCTGCTGGCCGCCATGCCCGTCGCCTTCGCCGATCCTTACGACGGTCAAGCGGAATGGGCGCAGCGCTATGATGCCGCCGAACGCCTCACCGTATCGCGTTCGACGACGCCGATCCTCTCCGCCCAGACGGTCGCGGCGACCGAGGAGGCGATCCGACAATATCAAGAGATCGTCGCCAATGGCGGCTGGCCCAGCCTGCCGGCCGGCGTGCAGTTGCGGCTCGGCTCCAACGGGACCGCGGTTTCGACGCTGCGCAAACGGTTGATCGTGTCCGGCGACATCGCCGCCGAGACGGGCTACAGCCCGGTGTACGACTCCTATGTCGAGGCGGCGGTGCGCCGCTTTCAGGCGCGCCACGGCATCAATGAGACCGGCGTCGTCAATCAGCAGACCGTGACGGCGCTCAACGTGTCCGCCGAAATGCGGCTGCGCCAGTTGGAGACCAATCTGGTCCGCTTGCGCAGCTTTTCGCGCGATCTCGGCAATCGCTACGTGACCGCCAATATTCCGGCGGCGCTGGTCGAGACGGTCGAGAATGGCGCGGTCGTGACGCATCACATCGCCGGCGTCGGTAAGATCGACCGCCAGTCGCCGGTCATGCAGACCAAGGCGATCGACATCAACTTCAACCCGTTCTGGACCGTGCCGGCCTCGGTTATCCGCAAGGATCTGATTCCGAAGATGCAGCAGGAGCCGACCTATCTGGCGGACCATCACATCCGCGTCTACAATAAGGAAAACCAGGAGCTGCAGCCGGAACAGATCAACTGGCGCTCGCTCGACGCGATGAACTACCGCTTCCGGCAGGACACTGGCGGCGATTTCAACTCGCTCGGCGTCGTGCGCATCGACATCGCCAACCCCTACGGCGTCTATATGCACGACACGCCGGCCAAGGGCGTGTTCGGCGACGATTTCCGATTCGTCTCGTCGGGCTGCATCCGCCTGCAGAACGTGCGCGATTACGTCGCCTGGCTGCTCAAGGAGACGCCGGGCTGGGACCGCGACCGCATCGACGAGGTGATCCGCTCCGGCGAGCGCGTCGACGTGAAGATCGTGCCGCAGGTGCCGGTCTATTGGGTCTATGTCACGGCCTGGGGCGCGCCCGACGGCGTGACGCAGTTCCGCGACGACATCTATCAGAAGGACGGAGTCGGCGGCGCCCCGGGCCAGGTGGCGCTGCAGGGACGCCCGGTCGCGCAAAACACCGCCGGCGGAAAGCTGCTGCCGCGGGACGACGATCCGCGGTGAGATTTACCGCGCCGCTCTCCCGCAGGCGGCGCGGCGTTACGGCGGCGTGGTGAAATTTTTCCCGCATTTGCATCATAAGTATGATAAAGTATGATTTGCCGTTTTAGATAGGAGGCCGATCGTGGCCGAGATCGAACGCATCACCATCACCCTGCCAGCCGAGATGGCCGCCGTCGTCAAGGCTGCGGTCGAAGGCGGTGATTATGTGTCGACCAGCGAGGTTATCCGCGCCGCCCTTCGCGATTGGAAGATGAAGCGCGCCTTGCAGCTTCAAGATCTCGCTGCGCTTAAATCCGACATCGATAAAGGGCTGGCCGACGTCGCCGCTGGCCGCGTGAAGGACTTCGACGCCGCGCGCATCATCGAGCGAGGGAGGAAGTTATTGGCCGACCGCTCATCCTCCGTTTAACCGAAGCGGCGGAAGCCGACCTTGCCGAAATTTGGTCTTATGTTGCAATAGAAGCCTCGGAAGCGATAGCGACGCGTTTGCTCGCCAAGATCGAGGGCGCGAGCGGGCGATTGCTGGAATTTCCACTTTCGGGTTCGTCGCGGGAGAATTTCGCGGCGGGCTTGCGGGTAATTTTCGAGGGCGCTTATGCCATCTATTACATGGCGTCCGAAACGGAACTCATCCTCGTTCGCGTTTTGCATGGTGCGCGTGACGCTGCTGTGATTGCCGAGCGCGGCGGGTTTGCGTGATTGACGGATGGGCGGGCTGCGCGAAAATGGGAAGGTCGCCGAAACTCAGGGTGCATAAGAGGCAGGAGGCGATCAAGTGCCGCAATCATGGCGAGGAAAACGCTTGTGGAAATTGGGAAAAGCTACGACGTGCCAGGATAGACGATAGCCAAACTATAGGCTGACAAAACTTAGCATTGCGACATGCTTCATTTTCCTAAC
>JBAWEN010000180.1:0-3353 GCA_049591215.1 Methylocystis sp.
CTCTAACCAAGAAAAACGCGGAGACCGCTGATGAAAAAACTCTATGCCTCGACGATTCTCGCCGCAGGTTTCGTCTTCTGCGGGGGCGCCCTCGCCCAAGAGGCGCTGCCTGAGATTGACGTGGGCGCGCCGCAGCCCTTCGGCCTTGGCCAGACCGCCGTCGGCGAACAGAAGGGCGCGGTGGACTTGCGTCCGCCGGTCGACAGGAACGCCGACAATGGCCCGCTGCCGCGTCAAAGGACGGACGACCTCGGCGGCGTCACGATTTCCAACCGCCAGATCGAAACCTTCGCGAAGGAAACGCTTGATCAGGCGGTCAATCTCGCCGCGGGCGTCAATAGCGAAACCACCGGAACCGCGCGCAACGAGCAGAACATTTATGTGCGCGGCTTCGACCGCTGGCAGGTTCCCGTCACGGTGGACGGCGTGAGGGTTTATCTGCCTCAGGACAATCGGCTCGACTTCGCGCGTTTCACGACGCCCGACATCGCGGAAATCCAAATTTCCGAGGGCTATGTGTCCGTGCTGGACGGTCCCGGCGGCATGGGCGGCCTCATTAATCTCGTCTCGCGCAAGCCGACACGGGAGATCGAGACCGACATGCGCTCGCAATTGGATTTTGGCCGGGACGGATCATACGAGGGCATATTGTCCTCCGCCTATGTCGGGACGAAGCAGCAGAATTATTATGCCCAAGTGAGCGGCACATGGCGAGACATGAAGGGATGGATGCTGCCCGAGAGTTTCGGTTCCACGCCGGACCAGGGCTGGGGTTTCCGTCAGGGCACGGGAACGTACGATTGGAACGTGAACGCAAAGGTCGCCTGGACGCCGAACGCCACCGACGAATATTCGCTCAGCTTCCGGCATCAGGAAGGCAAAAAGGGCGCGCCTTACAACGTTGTCGATCCGCTGTCGACCCAAAGCGCCTGGAACTGGCCATATTGGAACACGCAGAGCCTTTATTTCCTGTCCAACACCAAGCTTGGCGACTCCTCTTACGTCAAGACCAAAGCCTATTGGAACAAGTTCGACAACGATCTTGTAGCGTACAGCAACCAGTGGGTTCCGAACCAGAATACGCCCGCCGCGTTCAACAGCGTCTATAACGATTACGCGCTGGGCGCGGGCGTCGAGGCGGGAACGGTCATCGCCGGCGTCGACACGGTGAAAACGAGCCTGGAATATCGCCTGGACGCGCATAACGCCTGGGAACAATATTACGCCTTCAAGGGGTTCAAAGGCTGCACGCCCAATGTCGTCTGCTACACCCAGCCCGTCACGACGACGCTCGAGGACACTTATTCCGCGGCGATCGAGAACACCTACCATCCGACGCCGCAAATCGACCTCGTGCAGGGATTCAGCTATGATTGGCGGCACTTGCGCCAAGCGCAGGACTTTAACTCGTCGCTGCCCACGCCATCTTCGCCCACGCCCTTCGGCGTCGTCAATTATCCCGTCAACGACGGCCAGGCGCCGAACTTCCAGGGCGCCGCGATATATCACTATACGGACAAGGACAACATTCACGCCAACGTATCCGACCGCGAGCGCTTCCCCACTTTGTTCGAGCGCTTCAGCACGCGCTTCGGCGGCGCGACCTCGAACCCCGGCCTCGAGCCGGAACGGGCGATCAATTTCGACCTTGGCTGGTCAAGCGAGTTCGCGCCGCGCAGCAAGGTGACGGTGGATCTGTTCTACAGCGTCATTCGCGATCTGATCCAGTCCGTGCCGGTTCCGGCCTACGGACCCGGCGTCACCCAGAGCCAGAATGTCGGCGACGGACATTATTTTGGTGGAGAAGCGACGGTCGACTACGCGGTGCGGAGCGACTTTTCGGTTGGCGGCAATCTGACCGTTATCCACCGCCAGGTCTATGCGCCTTACATTCTGAACTTCCAGCCGATCGGCGTGCCCGACCTGAAGGTGAACCTCTTCGCCGGCTATCGCCCGCTGCCCGAGCTGACGCTGACCCCGAGCCTGGAATTAGACGGCAGTCGCTGGACAGTGACCGACATCATCACCCCGATCTACTATCGCACGGGGGCGTTCGCGGTCGTCAACATGAACGCCGAATATCAGGCGACGAAGAACCTGAAGCTTTCGGCGGGCGTGCGCAACGTTTTCGACGCGGCCTACATCTTGACCTACGGCTACCCCGAGCCGGGCCGCAGCTTCTACCTCGGCGTGAAGGCGATCTTCTAGCTCCCGTTGAGAATCGGGGCTTCCAAGACGCCGGCGGATATGCAACCGGATCGCCGTCCGCTCTCGCGGGCGACGGGGGCGCCACCAAGCGGGCTTCGACGCACCGACCCGGCCGCGCTGCTACGCGATTTAACTTTTTGTCGGATATCGCGCTCAGCCGAAATTAAGAGTTTCCCGCCTAGCCTGTTCGGGATCAATCGCGCCCGCGCGCGGGCCGGAGGCCTGTTCATGAACAATCGCGCATCGAGTTCCGCCGACGCCGTTCAACTGGCGTCGTTTCGGCAAGAGAACGCCGATCCAGAGACCGTGGGCGGCGACGCCGCGGCGATTATCCGGCGTTGGACCCGCGAATTTCTGATGAGCGATCATCCGGAACTTGGGCGGGACGGCAATGTTTGTCCGTTCACGGCGTTCGGCGCCCGTATCGACACGCTGCGCTTTGGCGCCAGTGACGCGAAGGCCCGCGACGCCGATCGCATCAGGCGTGAATTGTTGGCGGCGTTCGACCAATTCGACCAGATTCCACATCCTGGGAACATGGGCGTCTATCGCGCCGTTCTGATCGCATTTCCAAATTGCGCCGACGACGACGGCGTAAAAACGCTATCGCGCGTGCAAAAAAGCCTTCGGCTCACCTCGTTTATGCGCGGGCGCATGATCGGCGTGTTTCACGCCAATGCCTCTGAGCCCGGTCTTTGGAACAAGGATTTCCGCCCCTTGCGCGCGCCGCTTCCGCTGGTGGCGATCCGTTCGTTGGTGGCCGCCGATCTCGCTTTCGTGTTGCGCCATCCGCTGCTGGCGCCCGCCTATTTTTACAATTTCCCGCTCGCCGGCGCGCGGCGACTGGCCGAACTGACGATGAGAAAAGCATGAGTACCGTGGCGGCGGCGTCCGCGTCAGGGATTCCCTTCGCGCGCGCAGTGAGCGGCGAGCCCGAAGTTGTTTCGCGCGCGCTTGCGTCCGAAAGCTCTTGCGACGTTTCGGTCGTTCGCGACCGCGCCGGTTTCGACGCCCTCGAAGTCGAATGGACGGCGCTGTTCGAGCGAGTCGGCCGCCCTGAACAATTGTTCCAGACCTTCGAATGGCTTTCGTGCTGGGCCGATCACTTCCTGGACGCCGCCGAAAGGTTGCGCATCGTCATAGGT
>JBAWEN010000181.1:0-2471 GCA_049591215.1 Methylocystis sp.
GGCCAAGATCGGACGCGTCGACGGGATTGGAGATTTGCGTCATCCGCGCGCCGCTCGGCAGATAGGGCGCGACGATTTCGCGCTGAAAATTCGAGATGCAGACATAATCGGAAAACACTCGCGGCAGCCGCGCGAGATTCTTCGCCAGCAGCAGCCGCGCGCCGCGCCAGACCTTGCGCGCGTAATTGCGCTGATCGCAGTTCGTCGCAAAGCACGCTGGCGAGAGCGGCGTCAGCGCGCAAATGTGGTTCTCCGGGTAATTATAAAAGCCGCCCGTCGGGCAAAACAGGAAATATTCGTGCACCGTATAGACCGCCGGCAGTCCGCTGGCCCTGATCGGCCGCGCGATGGAGGGCGAGAGCGCGCGCGCCCAGCCATGCACATGCACGACTGTGTTTTGCCGCGGCAATCGCGCCAGCAATTCGCCAAGGGCCCTGCTCGCGAGCCCGTTCCACGTGCCCTGCAGCATGGCCGTCGCGCGCGAGGCGGCGCCCAGGAGATCGGTCTGGCCAAGGCAAACCACCTCGACGCCGGCGTCATAAAGCCGCTGATCCACCGGCGCCGCGGCGGCGAAGAAGATCGTCCGGGCGCCGCTTCGATGAAGCCCCAACGCGCTGTCTATCGCGACCTTGGCCTGCCCGCCGGTGATGGAGGCATGGTCGGCGCAGATCACCACGGTTAGGGGCTCGGCGGATGTCGTCATGGGCGATCCTCGGGGGACGGGCGACGGTAAGGAACGCTCCGGGCGTTAAAAAACCGCCCCCTAATCGAACACCACGCTCAACCCGTGTTTTTCCACCTGCTCCTCGATGGCCTCCAGAATCTTCTGCAATTCGTCGATCTCGATCGCCGTTTCGTCATGCGGCGCGTCCCAAAATTCGATATCGTCCAATTCTATATAGAAATCGGCGTCTTCCTCGAGGTCGGCGGGCGGCGGCGTGACGACGATGGTCAGCACGCGCTCGTGGCTGCGGACGCGAATGGCCCCCTCGGTGATCTCGACGTCGATTGTTGAGCCGCGCCGCGCCATGATTGTCTCCCCTATCGCGCGCCGATCTTAAGCAAGGATCAGCCCCGCGTGAACCGCCACCTTGCGCATTAACGTCGGCAGGGCTTCATCGCCGAGCCGAGCCGCCTTTGTCCAACGGCCGTCTAGCGCGGGGTCGGCCGCGGCCGCCTCGGCGACGAAAACCGTCAGCTCCAGTGAAAAATGCGTGAAGACATGGCGCACGCCGCCCTCGATCTCGCGCCATCGCGCCTCGATCGGCGCGTAAGCGCGCGCCGCGGCGGGCTCGACATCCCGCGTTAACGGCGTCGACGGAAATTCGCTCATGCCGCCAAGCAGCCCCTTGGCGGGACGGCTGCGAAGCAAAACCCGGTCGCCCCGCAGCAACACGAAAACCGCGCCGCGCCGATGCGGACGCGCCGCTTTTGGCGGTTTGACCGGAAAGGCGAGTTGCGTCCCCGCCTGCCGCGCGGCGCAGCTTGGCTCCAGCGGACAGCGCCCGCACTCCGGCGCGCGCGGCGCGCAGACGGTCGCGCCAAGGTCCATCAGCGCCTGGGCGAAATCGCCGGGCCGCTCGCGGGGCAGAAAACTCTCCGCATGCGCCGAGATCGCCGCCTTGGCGCCCGGCAGCGGCTCGGCCACCGCGAACAGCCGCGCGACGACGCGCTCGACATTGCCGTCACGCGCGACGCAAGGCTGATTGAAGGCGATGGCCGCGACCGCCGCCGCCGTATAGGGCCCGACGCCCGGAAGCCTGAGCAACTCCGCTTCATTGGAGGGAAAACGCCCGCCATGTTGCTCGGCGACGATCTTGGCGCAGGCGTGCAGATTGCGGGCCCGCGCGTAATAGCCAAGCCCCGCCCAGGCGGCGAGAACCTCTTCGAGCGGCGCCTTGGCCAACGCCTCGACGCTCGGCCAGCGCGCCATGAATTTGCTAAAATATCCGGTGACGCTCGCCACCGTCGTCTGTTGCAACATGATTTCCGACAGCCAGACCGCGTAAGGGTCGGCCGTCCGTCCTGGCAGCGCGCGCCAGGGGAGAACCCGGCGATGGCGGTCCCACCACGCCAGCAGCGCGCCGCCGAGGTCGTCGGCGGCGACGGGCTTTCGGGGCTTGGCGGAGGCGCGCGCCATGGGTCCGGGCGGTTGGAGAAAGTTCAGTTCGTGATAGCATGACCGCGAGCGCCTTTCGGCGCGAAAAATATGTTTGGACGGATGTCGATGTCGCAACAAGTCGCGTCACGGGCGAGACGGGTCGTTTCCAAGCCGCTGGCGGAACTGGTCAACCGCGCGCTCGATCCGTTGATCGCGCGGCGGGGGTTTGGCGAGGCCACGCTGCTCACCCAATGGGATATGATCGTCGGCGCGCGCACTGGCGCGTTGTGCCAGCCCATGCGCCTCAACTGGCCGCCGCGGCCCAAGAACGGCGCGCCCGACGCCGCTCAACAGCCGGCGACGCTGGCGC
>JBAWEN010000182.1:0-3737 GCA_049591215.1 Methylocystis sp.
GGGCTACGTCGACTCCGTCCATGGAAGTGCCGGACATTAGTCCGATGGCGCGATATAAGGGCAACGCGGTACTCCTACGCAACAGGCTTGCAGAATAATGCGAAGGAGCAAAGAAACAATTTCGCGAGCCGCCCGGCGCCACCCAGCCCCGCATCGCCGCCGCGCTGCGGCGGCGCCAAGCGGCAAGCGCTCACTTCGCCATGCAGTCCTTGATTTCGCTTTCTTTCTTCATGCGCTCGAAGGTGTCCACGCTATAGCGCTCGAGATCGGGCCGAACTTTCGGGTCGGCGGCGTTGGCGCGTATGCTGACGGCGCCCTCCAGCAGTTCCTTTTGGGCGGCGTGAACGCGATCCTTGGGCAACAGCGACGAGCATTCCTCGTAACGCTTCAGCAGCGTATCGCATTGCGGAATCCCGGTGGGATCCATCGCGAGGGCGGGAGAAACGGTAAAAAGCGCGAAACCAAGGATGACGACGATTTTCACTGGAGCTGGATCCTCTTATGGCCGAGTTGAGCTGGCGCGGACCATAATGAAAATGCGCTCAAAATAAAATGGGCGGCGGGCCTTTCCTTGGACCCGCCGCCCCATTCTCCGGCGCTGGTTGTCTCGCGAACACCGGAGCATGGCCCAATCGTGGGGCGCTGTTACAGCCCCGCTAGATAATTGGTCGGATCGACCGGCGTCGAGCCTTTGCGCAACTCGAAGTGCAATTGCGGCGAGGAAACATTGCCGCTCTGGCCGGATTTGGCGATGGTTTGACCGCGGGTCACCTGATCGCCGCGCTTGACCGCAATGTCGCCATTGTGGGCATAGGCGCTGACGAAGCCATTGGGATGGCGGATAAGCACCAGATTGCCATATCCCTTGAGCTCACTGCCGGCATAAGCGACCACTCCGGACTCGGCGGCCTTGACCTGAGTTCCAGCCGGCACGGAAATATTGATCCCGTCGTTGCCGCCATTGGCGAAGCCCTGAATGATGCGTCCCCTCGCCGGCCAACGGAATTCGGGATGCGCGGCGTCCGACGACTTCTCCTCCGCGGCCGGCGCGATCGCCGCCGTCGTGGTGGTTTTGTCGACCTTCCGCTCAGGTGCCGGCGCGCGCTCGGCCGGCGGCTCGTTGACCGCGACCTTAGCCTGCTCGGGCTTTTCGGCCTTTGCGACCCCCTTCACGGGCGCGGGAGTCTCCACCGGTCCCGCCTTGGCGAGTTTGGCTTGCGCCTTGGACTTGGATGCGGGCTTTTCTTCCACGTTGTCATCGGCCTTGGCCGCCGTCTTGGCTGGTTTGGTCTTGGCCGATTGGGTTTTGCCCTTGACGGCGGGCTTTTCGTCCTCTTTAGCGGCGAGCTTGGCCTTTTTGTCCGGGGTCTTGGCTTTCTTTTCGGCAGACTTGCTCCGCGCGGTCTTTCCCTCGTCCTTTTCGTCGGACTTGGAGAGCTTTGTGGGCTTTGCCGCGAGCGACCGCGCGCCCTTTTGGCTTGCCTTCGACGCGCGAGCGTCAACTTCCTCGGCGTCGGCCTTCGCGGCGAGATGCTTTGGAGCCGGCTTGGCCTCCACGCGCGCCTGCTTCACGGGATGCGCCTCGGGCTCCGGCCGCGCCTTGGCGGCGGTCGCGCGATAGATCGGAATGACCAGACGCGATCCCGGCTGCACTTGCGAAGAGCTTGAGAAGCCGTTGACCTTCATGAGAACGTCGGTCGGCACGCCATAGCGGTTCGCGAGAATCGCGGCGGTTTCCCCTGTCCCGACGGTGACTGGCGTGCCTCCTTCGGCGCTCCAATGATTGTAGCTGCCAGGCGACGCGCCCACCGCCGGGGCGGCGCTCGCGACAGGCGCGGCGCTCGCGACAGGCGCGGCGTTCGACGACGGCCCGTGGTTGGACGGCGGCGCGAGCGGCCGAGACTGAACGGGGGAGTAGTTCGGCGAACCGGAGATCGAACCCGTGCTCGAACGGTCGACAGTCCGCGCCGAGCGGCTCGTCGTGGCCGGCGGACTCCCGAATGGATCGGAGAACGGATCGGGTGAGAAGCGACTCGCATCCGAACAACCGGCGAGCAGAGCGGCGGCCCCCGCCGCCAACATGAGCCGCAACGCGACTCGCGAAATACCAACCTGACGCTCTGTTGCCATGACTCAACCCACTGGAACGCTACATCAACTTCCTGATGTAACCAGCCACGGGTTAAGGGACCGTTTAAGATGAATCGAAGGCTTCGGCGAAAGATAAAAAAAGCGGGTCGCCTCGGATATCAATCAGTCGCGGACCAAGATTTTTTAATTACTCATAAAGAAAGCGCCCGCCCAGCGATGGCGCCGCTCAAGCGGCAAGGGCCCTTGTCCGTCTCGCTGAACAGTTCGCCACTCGCGGAGCGCTCCAGCCGGATCAGGCGAGAGCGCCGGCGCTGGCCAGGCGCGCTCGCGAGAAAGCGCCCGAACACCATGACGCCACCGGGCGCGAGCAGGTCCAGAACCGCCATCGGCGGGTCTTCCACCGACAGATGCATGATGATGCGGTCGAAAAGGCCCATCGATCGCGCCGGCGCGAGTCCATCCTCGTAAAGCACCCGCGCATTATGGATGGCGAGCGCGGATAGGCGACCAGACGCCTCGATCGCCAGCGTCTCGAAACGCTCTATCGACACGACCTCCCTGGCCAACCGCGACAGAACCGCCGCCCCGTACCCGGAGCCGGCGCCAATCTCCAGCACGCGATGCCGGGGTCCCGCGCCCAGCACGTCGATCCGGCGGGCGAGATCGGCGGGCGCCGGCATGGTCTGACCGCAGGCTATCGGCAGGGCCATGTCGCGATTGGCGAGATCGCGAAAACGATGCGGCGCGAAAAGTTCGCGCGGAACGCGCTCGAAGGCTCCCATGACGGCCACGTCGCGCACCGAGGCGCCGCGCAACTGCAACGCCAGGGCGGCGCGCTGCTCGACCGGAAGCGGCCCCGTTCCAAAGGATTGGCTCATGACGCGGCCTCGAACGCGGCCGCGAGCGACGTCACCGTCGGATGGTCGGTGAAATCGAGTTTTATCGGCGTGATCGAGATTTTGTTTCGCTCCAGCGCCTCGAGGTCGGTGCCGGCGCCGGGCGTAAAATTCCCGCGCTGGAAGGAAATCCAGTGATAGGGATTGCCGCGGCCGTCCTTGCGGTCTTCGATGCGCATCAAATCATTGCTGCGTCGCCCCTGCATCGTGATCGCGACGCCGCGCACGTCCCGCGCCGGACAGGGCGGAAAATTGACGTTCATCAGCACATTGGCGGGAATGCCAACCGCGATCAGCCTGCGCAAAATGCCGGCGGCGTGACCTTCGGCGCAGTTCCAGTCAACGGTCTGGCGCCCGGAGAAAAAATCATAGACCTGGGACATGGCGATCGAGGGAATGCCGAGAATTGTTCCCTCCATCGCGGCGGCGATGGTGCCGGAATAGGTCACGTCCTCGGCTACGTTCTGGCCGCAGTTGATACCGGACAGCACGAGGTCCGGCGGGCGATCCAGAATCTTATGCACGCCCATGATGACGCAATCGGTCGGCGTGCCCTTGATCGCGAAGTGGCGCGGGGAAATCTCCCGCATGCGCAGCGGATCGCTCAGCGACAGCGAATGGGCGACGCCGGATTGGTCGCTTTCAGGCGCGACGACGAAAACGTCGCCCGAAATCTCGCGTGCTATTTTTTCGGCGAGGGCGAGCCCGGGCGCGTGAATGCCGTCGTCATTGGTGACGAGAATGCGCATG
>JBAWEN010000183.1:0-1557 GCA_049591215.1 Methylocystis sp.
CGCATCAAGGAGTTGCAGGCGCAGCTTCAGGATCTCGATGCGCAAGGCCGCGCCGCCGCCGAACGCGTCGCGCGCACGTTGGAAAACGACGCCCATATCGCCGGCGCCAGGGTCGAGAATCTGACGCGGGCGCTGGAAGAGCAGAAGACGGTGGTCGGCGCCGCCGACGCTGATGACGTGCGGTTGCGCGACCTTGAGCGGACCGCGCGTCTCTATAAGGAGCAGTTGGAGAGCGCGACGGCGAAATATCAGGAGGCCATGGCGCGGGAGAATTCGCAGGCCACGCCCCCCGACGCGCGCATTTTCCAACGCGCCCTGGCGCCGCAGATGCCTTCCTTCCCCAAGAAAGTTCCGATTGTTTCCTTCGCGACCGTATCGGCGTTGATTCTCTCGATCGGCGGCATTTTGGCGGGCGAATTGCTTTCGGGGCGCCCGCGCGTCGCGCCTTCCGCGCCGCGCCTCGCGAGCGAGGCCCTAGAGCTGGCGCCGGCGAACGGCGGAAGTGCAAGCCCGACGCTGACTGATCGCTTTTCGGTCTCGCCGACGCCGCCCGCCGCTAACGAGGAGGGGGAGGAGACACAACCGGCGCCGGACCTTCGGCTCGGACCGACGTGGGCCTCCGCATCCGACAACACGCCGCCCGACGGCGAGCGGACAGTCGCCGCCAAGGCGCGGATTGTCGAGAAAATCGACATCGGACGTCTCTCATCGCCCAGCGTCAAGGTGTTGATCTCTCGCGGCGACGACAGCCCCTCGGCGTCGGGAACCGCCCTCGCGGTGGCCCGCGCCCTGGCGCGTCGCGGCAGCGCCGTCCTCGTCGCGGCGGACCCCTCGGACAGGGCGTTCGACGGCCTGTTGGCGGGCGGCCTCGATAATCCGAAGGGCTGGCGCGACCTGCTGTCGGGCGCGGCGGAATTTGGCGAGGTCATTCACCGCGACGCGGGCTCGCGTCTGCATATCATTCCCGCGGGCGTCGACGACGGCGAGCCGCGATACGATATCGCGACGCCGGTAAAGGCGTTGGCGCGGACATATGATTTCGTCGTCTTCACGACGACCGACGCCGCCAATACGCTGCGTCTCGCGCCAATGTTCGACACGATTTTACTGCGGGACGCGGACCCGGCGGCGGAAAAGCTGCTCGACGCGCTCTCGCGTTTCCACGCCGATGTGTCGCTGATCGAAGACGCGCCCGAGGAACTTGTCGCGGCGTAAAACGGCGCGGGCGTGAAATATGTCGCCGCTCAAAATCGGCGGAAGAGTCCGGACAGCCGCGCGCGCTCCGACAACCGCGACAACCAGGGCGTCTGCTTGACGCGTCTCTTGCAATCGAGAAAAATTCGCAACAAAGGCGCGGCCAGCGCGCCGCGCTTCGTCACGGGCATGACGAGATCGTAAAGCGCGATCGTTTCGTCGCAAACGGCCTCTTTATAGCGCGCTTCGCCGACGCCGAGGTCGAAATAGGAGAAACCGCGCTCCACGAGATCGCGCATCACAGCGCGTAGAAGGATGTCGCCAGGGGAGCAGCGGGCGATCTCCTCATCCGTATCGTAGGAA
>JBAWEN010000184.1:0-5920 GCA_049591215.1 Methylocystis sp.
CCGCCAAAATAAGCGAAGACGTCGGTGCCCCAAACCAGCGCGAACAGCCAAGCCACCGCCAGCAGGCCGACGCCCGGAGAATCCCGTAGCGCGCAGACCGAAACCACGAGCGCTCCCGCGTATATCAGGCCCACGAAGGCCCAAAGTCGTCGCGCGGGACCGGCGAGTATCGCGGCGACGCCCGCGAGCGACACGAGCACGAGCAAGCCCGGGATCGCCTCGCCAGCATGTGTGAAGCCCGCCGCGGCCGACAGGGCGACGGCGCCGATCACCACGCGGGCGAACCGCCGCTCGCCGCCTATAAGGCCCTGCCATTCCCAATTGATCGCGAAAGCGGCGATCAACCAGAACAGCACGAATAGATGACCGCCGACGATCAGCGCCGCCACCGCCAGCGCGATCAGCACCAGCGCGGAGACCGCGCGCGGACCGAGATCGCCAAATCCACCCGACTTCGCTTGCAAAGCTTGTGCGTCGCCCTGCTCGCGAGCGACCGAAGCCGGAGCGTCGCCTTCGTCGCGATCCGCCTCGTTCATGAAGCGGTTTTCGCATTGCACGCGACGGAGCCGAGTTGTCCGAAACGACGATCTCTGTTCGAATAGTCGTTGATCGCCGCCTCGAATGCGGCCTTGTCGAAATCGGGCCAATTGATCGGCAAAAAGACAAATTCGGCGTAAGCCGCCTGCCAAAGCAAGAAGTTCGACAGTCTCTGCTCGCCGGACGTCCTGATAATGAGATCCGGATCGGGAATGTCGGCCGTATGCAGCCGCGAGGCTATCGCCCCCGCGTCGATCTCGCTCAGGGAAAGCCGTCCCTCGAGAACCTCTTGCGCCAACGCCCGCGCCGCGGCGGCGATTTCCTGTCTGGCGCCGTAATTGAAGGCCACCACCAGCGTCAAACCCGTGTTTCCCTGGGTGTCGCGCTCGGCCTCGAGCAGAAGTTCCGCGACATCCGACGGAAGATCGGAACGCGCGCCAATCACCTGCACTCGCACATTGTTGGCGTCGAGTTCAGCGAGATCCTTGCGAATAAAACGATGCAACAAACCAAGAAGCCCCTGCACTTCTTCGCGCGGGCGCGACCAGTTTTCGACCGAGAAAGAATAAACGGTCAAATATTCGATCCGCAGTTCGATCGCCGCGCGCACCGCCCGCCTCAACGCCTCAACGCCGCGCCGATGGCCTTCGAATCGCGGCAGGCCGCGTTTGGACGCCCAACGGCCATTGCCGTCCATGATCAACGCGACATGGCGCGGGACGCGGCGCAACACGGCCGACGCGTCATTCGGGGCGCCTATAAGGTCCAAAACATCGCCATCCGCCATTTCACCGATCCAGATCATGGTCCATGACATCGCCCCGCGATCAGCGCCACATGAGGCCGAAATGCGCGATTGACGCCCGTCGTCGCATATTACACGCATTCACACCTGCATAATTTCCTTTTCCTTGGCCGCGAGCGCGCTGTCGATCTCGCGAACCGACTCGTCGGTGGCCTTTTGCACCTCGGCCTCGTGACGCTTTTCGTCGTCTTCCGGAATAGCATGATCTTTCAATAGCTTCTTTAAAATATCGATACCATCGCGGCGAACGTGGCGCACGGAGACGCGGGCTTCCTCGGCATATTTGTGAGCGACCTTGACCAACTCCTTGCGGCGCTGCTCGTTCAGCTCAGGCGTGCGAATCCGGAGCGTCTGCCCCTCCACGTTGGGGCTCAGCCCCAAATTGGCGTCGCGAATCGCCCGCTCCACGGCGCCGACGAGAGCCTTGTCCCACACCTGAACGGAAATAAGGCGGGCCTCGGGCACGCTGATGGTGGCGACCTGATTGAGCGGGGTGGATTGCCCGTAGGCGTCGACATGCACGGGCTCGACCAGCGAGGCGGAGGCGCGGCCGGTTCGCAGTCCGCCGAACTCATGCTTCAGGGTGGCGAGCGCGCCCTGCATGCGGCGCTTCAAATCGGCGATATCGAAAGTCTGACTCATATTGGTCGCAACCTGTCTATTTTCGGGTTTCGGTTCGTGAACGCATAATAGCAGCTTCGCAAGCCGTTGCTCGGGTTTTTCCCGCGGCCCGAACTTCGAGAGCGCCCATCCGCGCCGCGCCTGCCGAAGACGGCGAGACGGTCACGGCACGACATAAGTGGCTCGACCCACGCCGCCTAGCGTCGCGGTGATCGCCCCCTCCTCGCGAATCGAAAAGACGACGATCGGAATTTTATTCTCGCGGGCTAGCGCGAACGCGGCCGTATCCATGATCGCGAGATTTTGTTCGATGGCTTGATCGTGGGTCAAGACGTCGTAGCGCCGCGCCGCGGGATCGCGCTTCGGATCGGCGGTGTAGACGCCGTCGACTTGCGTCGCCTTGAGCACCGCGTCGGCGGAAAGTTCGGCGGCGCGCAACGCCGCGCCCGTGTCGGTCGTGAAAAACGGATTGCCGGTGCCGCCGGCCGCGATCACCACCCTGCCTTTGGCCAGATGGTGCAAGGCCGCGCGGCGAGAATAGGACTCGCAAAGCGAGGGCATGGAAACGGCCGACAAGGCGCGCGCTTGCCGACCTTGCGCTTCCACCGCCTGCTCCAATGCGAGGCCGTTCATGACCGTGGCGAGCATGCCGATCGAATCGGCCCGCGCCCGCTCAATGCCCTTGTCGGCGCCCTGTATGCCGCGAAAAAAATTGCCGCCGCCGACGACGACGGCGATCTCGACCCCGGTATCCGCGGCCGACGCCAGATCACGGGCGATGCGCGCCAGAGTCGGCGCGTCGAGGCCGTGTTGGCCATCGCCCATCAACGCCTCGCCCGACAGCTTGACGACCACGCGCTTCCAACTGCTCGCCGGACTGGGGCTCGTCGTCATGCGGTCTTTCTCTCTTTGCTGCGATTCGCGCGGCTTTGCCTGTTCTTCATACAAAAGGACGCGCCCGCGCCGCAAGCGGGCGCAAAGCGCGTCTCATATCATATTAACGATAAACCGCCGATCCTTGGCGGCGCGGCTTCAGCCCTTGACCGCGGCTGCTACTTCGGCGGCGAAATCGCCAGTCGCCTTCTCGATGCCCTCGCCCAGGGCATAGCGGACGAAGCCCTTGATCGCGATCGGCGCGCCGGCCTTGCCCTCGGTTTCCTTCACCGCCTGCGCGACCGTCTTGCCCGCGTGGTCCGGGTGATTGGAGACCTGCTCGGGCAGCAGCACCTCCTTGTAATAGGTCTTGAGGCCGGATTCGATGATCTTTTCCAGCACATGCGGCGGTTTCCCGGCGTTTTTCTCGGCCAGGAGGTTCTTCTCGCGCTCGACTGTCGCGGCGTCGAGCTCGGCGGCGGTCATCGCCAGCGGATTGGCCGAGGCGACATGCATGGCGAGCTGGCGCGCCAGCGTCGCGAGAACTTCCTTGTCGCCCTTCGATTCGAGCGCGACGATGACCGCGATCTTGCCGAGACCATCGGAAATTTGCGCATGCACATAGCGGCCGACGACGCCGCTTTCGACGCTAAGACCCGCGGCGCGGCGCAAGGTGAGGTTTTCCCCGATATTGGCGATCGCGGTCGTCACGGCGTCTGCCACGGCGCCGCCGCTCGGATAGGCTTGCTTGCCCAACTCCTCGACGTCCGTCTTGCCGCTCGACAGGGCGACGCCCGCGACATTACGCGCCAGGGCCTGGAAATCCTCGTTGCGGGCGACGAAATCGGTCTCGGAATTGACTTCGACGACGACGCCGGCGCGCTCGCTGATCAATGCCGCGACCAAACCCTCGGCGGCGACGCGCCCGGCCTTCTTGGCGGCCTTGGACAGGCCCTTCTTGCGCAGCCAGTCGACCGACGCTTCGATGTCGCCGTTATTCTCGGTCAGCGCGGCCTTGCAGTCCATCATGCCGGCGCCAGTGCTCTCGCGCAGTTCCTTCACCAAAGCGGCTGTAATCGTGGCCATGGGTAATCCTTACATGTTGGCGGGCGCCGGCCGAGGGGCGCTTCCCCTGATCCCGGCGCATGTTTTAAGGGGGCGTCGGAGCGCCCCGGCGGAAGCTTTCTTGAAAAGAACGCCGGCCCAAATTGGACCGGCGCTCAATCAATTTTCTTGGGCGCCAACGCGCCGGAAGCGGCGGCGCTTACGCCGAAGCGAGCGAGCGCGCCTGCTCGATCCACTTGTCGCGCGCGATGCGGCCGCCGAGCTTCAAATCGGCGTCGAGCTTGTCGGACTCCACCGGCGTAAGAGCGGCGAGCTGCCAGTAATGGAAGACGCCGCCGTCGTTCAGTTTCTTCACGATCTGAGGGCCGACGCCCGGAAGCTTGGCGAGATCGTCGGGCGCGCCGCGCGGCGCCGACAACAGTTCGAAGGCTTCGACCGGCGTCTCGCCGGAAACGGCCTCGGCCGCCTCAAGCGCCGGCTCGACCGGCGGCGCTTCCGCCTCGCCGAAATCGACGCCCGCGGAGCCCTGGCTGCGCGAAATGCCGTCGATCGCCGCCCGCGCGATCAGATCGCAATAAAACGCGATGGCGCGGCCCGCGTCGTCGTTGGCCGGAATGGGATGGGTTATGCCATCCGGGTCGCAGTTCGTATCAAGGATCGCGACGACGGGAATCTTGAGGCGATTGGCCTCCTTGATCGCCAGCGCTTCCTTATTGGTGTCGATGACGAAAATCAGGTCGGGCGTGCCGCCCATGTCCTTGATTCCGCCGAGCGCCTTCTCGAGCTTGTCGCGCTCTCTCGTGAGCAGCAGACGCTCTTTCTTGGTGATGCCCGAGGCGCCCGCGCTCAGCATTTCGTCGAGCTTGCGCAGACGGCTGATCGAGCCGGAAATCGTCTTCCAATTGGTCAGCGTGCCGCCGAGCCAGCGCGAGTTGATGAAATATTGCGCGCTGCGCTTGGCGGAGTCGGCGATCTGGTCCTGCGCCTGGCGCTTGGTGCCGACGAACAGCACGCGACCGCCCTTGGCCACCGTGTCCGACACGATCTTGAGCGCCTGATGCAGCAGCGGCACGGTCTGGGCGAGATCGATGATGTGGATATTGTTGCGAGCGCCGAAAATATAGGGCGCCATTTTCGGGTTCCAGCGATGCGACTGGTGGCCGAAATGAGCGCCGGCCTCGAGGAGGCCACGCATGGTGAATTCAGGAAGCGCCATCTTGTCTTTTCTCCGGTTAGACCTCGGCGAAAGCGCTTGGAAGGCCGAAGGATCGGCCACCGGAACGACGTCTTGAAGCAGACGCCGCAGAGACTTTCGCCTGTGGGATGGGGGGCTGTATATGCCAGAAGTGGGCGCGGGGCAAGTGCGGCGTCGCGCCCTCACTCTCATTCAATCGTCCCCGGCGGCATGCTGGTCTGACTGCGGAAGGGAGGTTGCGCCTCGTCGATCTGTCTACTGAAGCGTGATCGCGAAGGCGCACGAGACAGTCGCCGTCCTCCTCCGTATCATTTGCGCCAAGCCGACCAGTCCACAGCTTCGCTGTTCGTTACCTCCAGGCTGGCAACTGCTTCGCGGTCCATGAAAATTACCAGATTATGTGAGGCATGACGGGCGCTGGGGACGAGTAGCCCGTCAAACTCCAGCCAATGCGCCGCCGCCGCGAGCGCCTGACAAGCTCCATAGTCGAATGAGGCGTAGCGCGCCGCATCGACGCCGTAGCGGGTCAGGGCCGCAACATCGGCGAAACGGAGTGTGTTCCACGTGCGCACGGCGATCTCGTGAATGTCGTGCGAGATGCGGCTCGGCCAGACCGGTTCGAGAGAGAGCCTAAAGCCGATCTCCGCAAGCGCCCCCTCGCGCTCCATGCTCGTATAGAGCACTTCGACCGGGCCGCCGGGACTCCATCTTCCGTCCGCGGCGGAGCCTCGCAGCGGGTCGCGACCAGCGCGGGCGACGCGCCAAACGCCCTGGCCAACCGCAGTAGTTTCGGCCGATTCGAGCGCGTCGAGCAGCGCTCGGTC